>JAYEFX010000162.1:0-1994 GCA_034658775.1 Campylobacterota bacterium | reverse complement strand
GCTGTTAAATATATGATTCTTTTAGGAGAAGTTGGTGGTACTGAAGAGTATAAAGTAATCGAAGCTATTAAAAATGGTACTATTACTAAGCCAGTTATTGCATGGTGTATTGGTACAATTGCTAAGTATTATGATTCAGGTGTTCAATTTGGTCACGCGGGTGCTTCTGCAAATGCAGATTCAGAAACAGCTGAGTACAAAAATAACGCTATGAGAGAAGCTGGTATCCATGTACCAAATTCATTCAATGAACTTCCAGCAATGATCAATAAAGTATTTACGGATATGAACTTAGCTGAAATTCCTGAGCCAGATATGAACACTTGTCCAACAGTAAGAAGATCTAAAGAGTTTATCTGTACTATTTCTGATGATAGAGGAGAAGAGTGTACGTATGCAGGTTTCCCAATCTCATCTGTTGCTACTCCTGATACAGGTAAAGGCATTGGTGATGTTATTTCACTTTTATGGTTTAAAAAACAATATCCACAATGGGCTACAGAGTTTATTGAAACAGTACTTAAAACGGTTGCTGACCATGGTCCAGCAGTTTCTGGTGCACACAATGCAAAAGTAACAGCACGTGCAGGTAAATCAGTTGTTGAATCATTAGTTACTGGATTATTAACAATTGGTCCAAGATTTGGTGGTGCTATTGATGGTGCTGCTGAACACTTTAAATATGCTGATGACAATGGTTTATCTCCTAAAGAGTTCTTAGGTCACATGAAGAAACAAGGTATTCCAATTCCAGGTATTGGTCATAGAATTAAATCATTAAAGAACCCAGATTTACGAGTTACGGGTCTTATGAACTTTGCTGCTGATCACTTCCCTGCAACTCCATTATTAGATTATGCACGTACCGTTGAAGCGTTAACTACATCTAAGAAAGAAAATCTTATTCTTAATGTTGATGGTACTATTGGTATTCTTATGGTTGATATGTGGAGAGCATTAGGTTACTCTGAAGAGGAAATTAATGAGTTTATTGCATCAGGAACATTAAATGCATTCTTTATCGTTGGACGAAGTATTGGATTTATTGGTCATGTACTTGATGAAAAAAGACTTGCTATGCCTATGTATAGACATCCAATGGATGATGTACTTTATGATGTACAAGAAGCACAAGAGTTATAATATTAACTTGAATGACAATTTAAAGCCACCTTCATACGAGGGTGGCTTTTTTATGATTAAAAAATGAAAAAATCATTTACTCTTCTTGAGCTTATTTTTACGTTTATGCTTATAGGTATAATTTCATCTGTTGCGTATACCAGTGTTCGTTCTTCAAAGCTTGATTTAGCAACTTCTCGTATTCTTTTGTACCTTGAACATACTAAATATTTAGCATCAATACAAAATCATTACAACAAAGAAGAGGATAGATGGTTTAAAAAACTCTGGACATTTAAATTTCAACGCTGTAGAAAATCCGTTGGTGGATTGTATTTCATTGTTTACAGTGATAAAGACATGGATGGATTTATTGATAAAAATGAAACAGCATTGGATCCATTAACATCCCGACATCTTTACAGTAGTAATTGGTGTAATGAAAAAAGTGCTCTAAACAATAAATATGTATTATTAAGTAATCAATACAATATACAAAGTGTGGAGGTAAGTTGTAATGCAACGAGCAGTATTGGGCAAATAAGTTTTGATCAATTTGGAAGAATTTATTCGAAACTTGATTCAAATGAATTTACCAATGAGATAAAAAACGATTGTATTATCACAATTAAAGATGAAAATGAAGAAGAAAATAGAATTAAAATCAGTTCAAAGACTGGATTTATCACCCAAATAGAGTAAAACAAAAAGAATTCAAAAATTTAAGCAAACAATAAGAGTAAAACCTTGACAAAGGGATAATATTTGTCTATAATTCCCATCCAAATTCAGAGGAACACAATCAAACGCGTTGTTTGAGTGTATTGAGACTTTGAGTTTACTGTTCTTTAAAACTATTAAATTGTTAAACA
>JAYEFX010000161.1:0-2001 GCA_034658775.1 Campylobacterota bacterium | reverse complement strand
TGATTTTTACAGGGTGAACAAAGTGCGTTTCATCCAGTGCAGTGGTTTTAAAATTTGTTATGCATACGTTCATTATAGAAACTTTTGCTGGTATTCCTCTTCGTTCCACGCAACATGAACTTGATTATTTCCATGTTCAATGATTGGTCGTTTTAACAGCATGTTCTCATCACACAGCCATTGTTTTTTTCCAGCATCATCAAGGTTAAGCTCTTTAAGTTTCAATGTTCTGTATTTTGTCCCTTTATTGTTAAACAATTTATCCATAGGAATATGTTCAAGCCACGAGGAAATTTTATTACAATCCATTGTCTGCTTTTTAAAATCTACAAACTCCACTTCAATCTCATGCTCTTTAAAAAATTTTAAAGCATTTCGCACGCTTCCGCACGTTTTGATACCGTAAACCGTGATCATATCTACTCGATAATCTTAGGAACGATGAAATATCCATCTTCACTTTTAGGTGCATTTTTTATAATTGCCTCGCTAAACTCTTGATTTTTGGAGGCAATATCTTCTCGGTATGGAGTTCCACCTGCAATGGTTGTAAAGGTTGCATCAACATGACTTACATCTACATCATTTAACACATCAACAAAATTTACAATATCTTCTATCTCCGCTTTTAGTGCCTCTTTTTTATCTTCTGCTACTTCTAAGCTTGAGAGTTTTGCAATTTTATCAATAATTTTGTCATCTATAATCATATCTACCTCAATATTATTTCTATATTTTTTTGTATTATAGCTAAAGTTTGTTTATATCAAATAAATATGTACGACAAAAACATCGAACAAAACATGGCAAAATTAAAATCTACATCTGTATTTTTAGACAAAGATCATCGCATGGGTTTAATTAATGCCGTTGATTTTATTCGTTAGATTTTATTTGTGAACCGGATATAATAATATCGTATTGAGGTGTCATCTCATACTCAATATCATTCATAATCAAAAAACCTGTTAATTTAGATACCGCAGCATTTAAATCTTCTTGTTTATCACAATCTCTTTTACGATTAAGAACCAATCCCTTTTTATCGTAAATATAACAATTACACCGGTAATCCTCAAGGATTTTATCAATTGCTTTTCGTGAATGTCTCATAAAAGTATTATAACACCACTAAACTTAAACAATGTAATTTTATTGTAACTTTTTTTAAAACTGCTATTTTATTCGCTTTTACGTTTTGCGTAGAACTCTTTTCTAAATGCATCCCACTCTTGATTAAGGATCGCTTCTCTAGCATCTTTCATAAGATTGAGATAATAATGCACATTGTGAATTGATCCCAATCTAAAGTAGGTCATCTCCCCTGCTTTGTACAGATGGTTTAAATACGCACGTGAATAGTTTTGACACACATAACAACTGCATTGAGGATCGATTGGCTGTTCATCCGTTTTGAATTGGGCTTTACGTATATTGACTCTACCAAAAGAGGTGAACAGTGTTCCATTTCGTGCATTTCGTGTAGGCATCACACAATCAAACATATCCACTCCACGATGAATATTTTCTATTAAATCTTCAGGTGTCCCTACCCCCATTAGATATCGTGGTTTATCTTTGGGCATAAATTGCACGGTATGTTCAACCGTATCGTACATCTCATTGTTTAACTCACCCACACTTAATCCACCAATAGCATAACCATCATAATCTTCTAAAGCACACAATTGTTCCGCACTCATTTTTCGAAACTCTTTATCCGTACCACCTTGAATTATGGCAAAAATATTTTGATCTACCCCTATCCCTTTGGCTTGTTGCTCTTTATGATACGTTATGGCTTCTTGCGCCCATTGCGTTGTTCGCTCAATGCTTAGCTGTATTCTCTCACGAGTATTGGGTAAGGCAACCAGATCATCCAAAATCATCATGATATCACTGCCCAAATCATATTGTGTATCCAATACACTTTGAGGTGAAAAATAGTGTTTACTTCCATCAATATGAGATTTAAACATAATCCCATTTTTATCTGCTTTG
>JAYEFX010000160.1:0-2006 GCA_034658775.1 Campylobacterota bacterium | reverse complement strand
TACGTGTATACGAAGTAGGTATTATTTAGCTTTAGGCCTAAAGGGTTTAATCACTTTTTCATCGCACACTAAAAATGGACCCTCCATCAAATCAATACAATATGGTATTGCAGGAAATACTGCATCTAAACACTCGCGTATTGATTTTGGTTTCCCTGGAAGATTGACTATAAGCGTATCGTCTCTTAATCCTGCTGTTTGTCGAGACAATATAGCCGTAGGAACAAATTTAAGTGACTCAGCACGCATCAGTTCACCAAAACCAGGCATCATACGATGGCATACCACCTCAGTAGCTTCTGGTGTAACATCTCTTTTAGCTGGTCCTGTACCACCTGTGGTAACTACCAAACAACAACCTTGTTCATCCGCCATTTTTATCATTGTTTTTTCAATGATATCTTGCTCATCAGGTATCACTTCGTATACCTCTTCCCAAGGTGAAGTCAAATAGTCATTTAAAGTATCAATGATTGCTTTTCCTGAAATATCCTCATAGATACCCGCGCTTGCTCTATCACTAACTGTAATAATTCCTATCTTGGCTACTGTGTTGTTCATAAAATATGTCCTTTATTTTTTTGTGTATAGATTGTAGCAAAAGAAAGAAAAAATTCTTTTGCTTTTGAGGTATCAATGATTTTATCATCAAGCCCTAAATATACCTCAATGTTTATCCCTTTATCTACTATTTCTTGTAACTTTTGTTTATCCCAAAAATAGTTTAATAATGCTTCAAGCTCATCAACACTTCCTTGCTTAAAATACTTTTGCAATAATGAACAAGAAGATGCGGTGCAATTATCTAAAAAATTCATGCAGTAGCTATGTGCATCTTTATTAAAATAGATCAACTGTAAACGCTTGTATTTTTCATCTTTATCATTAAAATACGCAGGAGAAAAAAGTTGTAAAGTATCAACCCTTTTTGATGTGTTTAACACATACTCCAAAGCTTTTTGTGCACCAAAACTAAATCCACTGACTGTAAAATCATTATCAATTAAAAAAGAGGAAAAAAGCTTTTGCTCATCATGAAGGCAAAAGCCATTAAAGTACAACTTCATCCCTTAGCATAATATCTTTCAAACGCAATATCTCATCTTTATTTGCAGATAGCTCAAGCTTAAGTTGCGCACGCACTTCATCAATGAGACTCTCTTTATTGCGACCCATTTTATATTTTTCTACCATATCATTCGCAATCTCATCAGCCTTGGTCAAATCACTTTCAAACATTGCGTAGGGTTCATTTTTAATCACTTCTATACCCACACTACCACTTAAATACTTTTTAATCATATCTAGAAGTTGTTGTTTTGAGGCATAGGTCATGTCTGATTTTTTAATTCCTTCATCAAACAAAGCAATAGGACACTTCGTCACAAACGATTTACTGGCTTGATAGATGGCTAAAATATCCTTTTGTTCCACACTTAAAAGTAATTTATCTCTCTTTCCAAACTCTATTTTATTTTTTGCCACTTCAATATCATCTTGATTGATGCATTGTGCATCTCTTTTTATCATGTGCAATAATGCTTCGTTAATCAATGTTGAAAGTGCTGCAGAATTAAATCCAGCCGTTTCACGGGAAAGTTGCTCAAGATCAAAATCATACTCTTTACCCTTTAGATAAAGCTGCAATATTTTTATTCTATCTTGAACGTTGGGTAAACCTATAAAAACTCTTCGATCAAATCTTCCAGCACGTAACAGTGCATCATCCAAGATCTCGATCTTGTTGGTTGCGGCCATTACAATAACACCGTTATCTTCTTCAAACCCATCCATTTGAGTCAATAATTCATTTAAAGTTGATTCTCTCTCATCGTTATTTTTGCCACTTCGCTCTTTCCCTATTGCATCAATTTCATCAATGAACACAATCGATGGAGCACAGATTTTTGCCTTGGCAAACAGTTCTCGAACACGCTTAGCACCCATCCCAACATAGATGTGTACAAAGCTGGCACCACTTTGATAAAAAAATGGTACGTTAGCCT
>JAYEFX010000159.1:0-10112 GCA_034658775.1 Campylobacterota bacterium | reverse complement strand
ATCAAGAGGTGCTTTAGTTCTATAAAAGATTCCACCAGGCACTCCCCAACTCCCCATCAAAGCATTTATAATTGCAATTGCTCTTACTGTTTGAGTATCATTTGCATATCTTGTCATTCTTCGTGGAGGCATAGCTACTACATTTGGTGCATCTTTTGCAAATTCCCAAGCAATTCTCTCAATTGTTGCAGCATCAATACCTGTTTTTTCAGCTGCCCACTGGGGTGTATATTGTTTTGCATGTTCAAGAAGTTCATTGTATCCGTAACAATATTTTCTTACAAATTTCATATTTGCTAAGTTATCTCTTAATATTACATGTATAAAACCAAGTGCAAGTGCTAAATCAGTTCCAGGATTAATCTGAAGCCAATCTGTAGCATTAACACATGTTTCACTTTGTCGGGGATCTATATACGTTAATTTTGAACCATTTGCCATACCTTTAGCAAAATCTACTGCTTCTCGAACTTGTACCGCACCTGCCATGTTTCTTCCAAACATCATCATATGTTTTGAATATGCCATATCATAAGTTTCATGAGGAGAAACTCCACCTCCAAAAGTCAATGCCCAACCCATTGCACGACTTCCTCTACATTGCGAATAAGCTGGAACTGTAACATTTGGAGTTCCTAAAGCAGTTGATAATGTATGAACAAGACCTTCACCCGTTCCATGTATAAATGAAGCTAAACTTTGTGGTCCATGCTCTTTAATGATTGGATTTAATTTATCATATACATATTGATATGCTTCTTCCCAAGAAACTTGTTTAAACTTTCCTTCACCTCTTTTACCTACTCTAATAAGTGGTGATTGGATTCTATTTTCATCATAAGTTGATAATATACCCGCATTTCCTTTTGCACAAAGATGTCCATAGTTATTTGGATTTAGTTTATTTCCTTCAAGTTTATGTACTTTACCATTTCTAGTATAGACATCAACTCCACAAGCCCAAAAACACATCTCACAAAAATTTGGAGTTTTAACCCCTCTATCATATTTTAGAAATCGTGCACCTTTTTTTGCCTCTTGTTCTTTAGATGCTTTAAGTGGAGAAGGTAACCCTGTAACTCCTGCACCAAATGCAGCACTACAGACACCTGCTAATTTTAAGAATCCTCTTCTGTTTATATCATGTCGTCCCATTAGTGTGTCTCCTCTTCTAAATTAAAAAATTTTTCACCCAAGAAATATACAATGCCAACCACTCCTATACCACTTATAAACAATAACAATTCACTTAATGACACATTGTAAGTATGTTGCACAAAATCCATTTGACTGCTTGGTCGAGAAAGAAGTTGTCCCCCAATAATCGTATCAAATCTTGAAAAGAATACACCAACAACAGCTAATAACCCAGCAATGGCTGCTAGCAATGAACATTTAAATCTGCTTATTGCAAGTATCAGCATAGGCACAACTATTCCTAAACCAAGTTCGTAAATATAAAAGTTATTTGCCAAGACACCATCACCCACAAACAATTTTATCGTAGCACTAAGTTCCGTATCAACACCGTAAGTGCTAATAAGTACTGTCCATACATTTATAAACAACATCATAAACAATAAAATAAACAATGTTTTACCTAAAGCACTAATAGCTTTTTCATTGGTGTTGGCTTTTTTATCAAAATAGATCATCATCAAAACCACTGCAACACCTGAAGCAATGGCAGAAATGATAAAAAATATTGAAAAAGAGCTTGTATGCCACAATGGTCGCGTTGCATTTGAAGCAAACACAAAAGCCAAAGTTCCATAAGCGATAATTCCTAAGAAAAATCCAACCAACGCTGCCATAAATGCAGAATTTGCTTTTTTACTTAATAAAAAATATACTTCTAATGCCAACAATGGTAACTCCAACATATAAAATGTCACCATCCACCATATTGGAGAAGTTATCTCAAACTCAGTAAAGTACATCACCAATCGTAATGCTTGCAGTTCAAAAGGACCTGCAAGTTCCCAAAAGATTAAATAAAATGCACCAACTAAAGAAGCCAAAGATATCAAAGCAACTTTTTTGCTAATAATATGAAAAGCCTCTATTTTAAACACATGCGCCAAAGAACCAATGATTGCCGTTCCTACACTAATTGCTACTAAAAATGAATATGCTATAATTAAAATTCCCCACGGAACTTCTCTACTTATACCATAAGAATGTTCTTGACCATGCATAAAAACTTGAATCATTCCATATATTCCAACCGCAGCAACAACAAATGATAAAATCAACCATATACTTATTGGTTTTTTTTGTATTATACTTGTACTTGCACTCATACTTCCTCCTTAAAAGAGATTATTATATTTTTTGATACATCTATTGCATATTGACAATTACCTGAAGTCATGTCCAAAGAGTTTGCCAAGTCATCTGCCTTAAGTTAGGTAAAAAACTTAGCAAACTCTTTTATCTCTTCAATCTTCTTATCTTCAATCGCTCTAAATGTATCCCCATTATTTATACAACTGCTCAGTAAAGAGATCTGCATGTAAAATACAGACGTCGTTTACTCAAGCAATTTATTCAGTGTAAATTATTTTTTTAATAGCTTTCGTTTTGGCCATCGAGTATAATCTGCCATAGACGCATTGTAAACTCTATTGTCAGCATCTTTCATACCAAGAACATATTTAGATACAAACCAATTTCCAGAAATAAGGTGTCCTGTATTACAATACCAAATAATTGGCTTATCAGCACTCACATCAGCTTTTGCAAATTGTGCTAAAGCATGTGCTTTATTCCCTAGATAATACACACCATCTTTTTCAACCGAAAGAACCTTTGTGTGCATCGCTTTTGCACCTGGAAGATGTCCCTCTTTTAATCTTCGTGGATCTTTTGATGTCCCATACCAATGTGAACCTTTTGCTTCATTTCGTGTTTTTTCTTGTTTTCCATTTGCATCAACTGTTTGATAACTTCCAGTCCATACTGCTTCATCAATATCTTCACCTGTTGCAACTATATCTTGATTAAATTTTCTACCTTCAAAACTAAAGTTACCTTTTGCAACTTTTGTTTTTTTCGTAGCAACTTCTCCACCATCTTTTTTCCAAGCTGCAAGTCCACCATCTAAAATGGCAGCATTTTCAAAACCATGGTATTGAACCGTTAACACACCCAATGCACTATCTCTATAATCTTTTGATGCAGTACCACCACTATAAAAAACGATAGCACTATCATTGTTCACACCACTTTTTTGCATTGTTCTTTTAATCGTTAATGGTGCAGCAATATATCCAGGGATGGCTTTTTTTGTTTTCTTACTATAATATCTACCCTCTCTGTAATCAGCTTTTTTCCACTCAACAGCACCTTTGATATGCCCCTCTTTATACCCTTTTTTTCGGATATCAACAATAACTAAATTTTCATCTGCCATATTTGCTTTAAGCCATGCCACATCAACCGTATGATTCGCTGGAACATCTAATGCCATCACTGATGTTGCAATAATTGCAGTTGTTGCAATTGTACCTATTATTTTTTTCATATTCTCTCCTTTTTTTAGTTCATTAAAAGCTTATAGTAATAAAGGGGGGAAAAAGGGGGAGAAATTAAACTTTTTATAGTTTTAATATAAAACAAATGGTACAATCATATAAAAGATTAGGAACTATAAACATGGATAATTTTAGTGCATTAGATATTTTATCCGATAAAAAAGTATTGTATGCAGAAGATGAAGAGGGAATTCGTAATAATATTACCGAAGTATTAGAACTGTTTTTTCAAAAAGTTGTGGCAGTGAATGATGGTGTAGAAGCTTTAAGTGAAGTATCGTGTACAAGTTATGATATTTTAATATTTGATATCTCAATGCCAAATATGGATGGTTTACAGGCCATACAAAAAATACGTGAGTTTAATAAAAAAATACCCATTATTCTCCTTTCTGCGCATACCGAACAAGAGTACTTATGGCGAGCAATCGAACTTAAAATTAGCAAATACCTTACCAAACCGTATGATAAAGAAACATTAATAAAAGCTCTAGAACACGTTGCTATGGAACTTGTAGATTTTAATACAAAAATAAAATTAACCCCCGATTGCATCTACAACCCTTGTGCCAAAATTGTATGCTACGGGACTCAAAATATAAAATTATCCAAAAATGAAAGTAGACTGCTGGAATACTTTTTACAAAGAGTTAACCAAACAATCACATTTGATGATATTTATGATTATATTTGGGAATTTGACCTTCCAAGTAAAGAAGCAATAAAATCTATCGTTAAAGAACTTAGAAAAAAAATAGGTAAAAATTTGATTAAAAATGAATATGGTACAGGATATATTCTTGAGATATAAAAATGTTTAGAATCAATCTAAGAATTATTCTTGCATTTTTTACTCTATTTTATATAATTATTGCTACTTTATTTTATAATTTTTACAAACAACTTGTAATTGAAGATGCAAAACAAGAAGTTACTTCTATTTTGCGAACTACCAATGCACTAAGACATTATATTGAAAATATTCAAAAACCTGTTATTTATAATTTACAAAAAGACAAAGAACTCCATGAAGATTTTTTTGATCCGAAAATTTTATCCGCTTCTTATATTGCAAGAAATATCCATCAACGGTATTCTGATATACAAGTGCTTCAAAATAAAATACCTTACAAATATAAATTAGCAGCTACAAATCCTAGAAATCCTAAAAATAAAGCCGATGCGTTTGAAACAAAAATTTTAAATCAATTTAGAAATCAAGAGATCAAAGAGTTTTCAACCATCTTAACTGAAAATAACCAAGATTATTTTTTTACTGCTATTCCCATTGATAAAAATAAATACTCTTGCATGCGATGTCACAGTAAGCCTGAAGTTGCACCCAAAGAGATGATTAAACTGTATGGAAAAACAGCAGGATTTAATGAAAAAGTAGGAGATATCAGAGCCATTATATCACTCAAAATTCCTGTATCTGGTATCATGTCGACACATATAAAAGATTTTTACCTTAGTAGTTTTATTGTATTTATTATCTTTTGTATCTTCTATATTTTTCTCTATATTATTTACAAAAAAGACATGAAATTACAAGATGAACGAGAACAGCTTTTAATCCATCAAAATAAACTTGCCTCCATGGGAGAGATGATAGGAAATATTGCGCATCAATGGAGACAACCATTAACTCAACTTTCTTCTATTTTGATTAATATAGAGTTGTATTATGATCGAGATAAACTAACAAAAGATAAATTTAAATCTAAGATCAGTGAAGCCAATGGTCAAATATCGTTTATGTCTACGACTATTGATGATTTTAGAAACTTTTTTTCATCAGGTAAATCTAAACAAGAATATAAAATAAGTGAAGTTGTAGAATTATCACAACATTTATTAAGTGCCACACTGCATAAAAAAAATATTGAATTAATTATTGATATGCAAAATGATTTTATTTTAAATGGATACCCAAATGAAGTCACACAGGCATTGGTTAATATAATAAACAATGCAAAAGATGTCCTTGAAGAAAGAGATATTCAACAACCTATCATAACAATAAAAACATTTGCAAGCAACAACAATAATGTTATAACCATACAAGATAACGCAGGAGGTATAAAAATAAACCCTTGTGAAAAAGTATTTGAACCCTATTTTAGTACAAAGCATGCAAGTGTAGGTACCGGTATTGGACTGTACATAAGCAAAACCATCATAGAGAAAAACAATAACGGTACCATAAATGTAAAAAATTCACATGATGGTGCAATTTTTACAATTATTCTATAAAACAATTTCATTTCCCCCTATATTCCCCCTTTTTTATTATAGACTTTATCATAAAGGGGTAATAATGAAAAATATAAAAAAATTACTTATAGCAAGTATGTTAACAACATCCGTATTGGTTAGTAGTTCAGTGGCAAGTGGTGAATATGCAAACCCAGCTAAAGGTCAAAAAATCTACTCTAAATTGATATTTAATGAGTGTGGTATAACGTGCAACACAATGGCAAAAAAATACACACAAGATCAATGGGAGGATTTTTATAACAAAAATCAAATTATGGATATTTTATCTGATGAGTGTCCAATAATAGTAAAATTAAATGAAAAAGAGATTCAAGTGATTTATGAATACATGTATGAACACGGCTCTGATTCAGGGCATGTAGCTCCTTGTAACGATTAAGGACAGTATATTAAGTAATTAAAATTTTCAATTTCGTAATCAACTTGTAATAATTGTTATTTTCTTCTACGTTGTAACTGATCTGTAATTTTTTATCTATAGAATATTTTGCTTTAAAAAAATAAACAAGGAAATATAAATGATAAAATTATCTACAGTTACAGCAGCTTCACTTTTAGTAGCAGCTATAGGGTTTACAGGATGTACAAATAATGGCACTATTTCAACACCAGCTATAGAGGCAAAAAAAGTTGAGTTTATTGGTATGGAAGCACCAAAAGGTTTAGATATGGCTAAAGCATATTCTGATGCTAAAGTTAGAGTATACACCAAAGATGGTCAATTCACTGAGCATGATTTATCCTATAATATTTTATACAACATGAAAGATCATGTTGAAGGTAATAAATACCAAGCAGGTCAGGTTTACAACCATAAAATGGAGCCAATTATGGATCCTCATGGACATCCTGTATTGGCTGAGACACCAGATGCTAATTCACTTTTAAATATTGATGGTAATCTATTTTTAGTAACGCATTTAGAGTATGATTGGATTTTAAGTAACGGTGAAAAAGCGAGCAAAGCTAAAGATTGGTATTCTAGAATGCCAATGGGAATGACGCTTACATCAATTAAACAATACGAAAATGGTGCTCTACTAGCCAATTCACAAAAACCAATTGACTTTTCAAGTGTGGGTGGATTATGGATTCCATGTTTTGGATCACAAACTCCTTGGAATACACACTTAGGAAGTGAAGAAGATTATGATTTATACTATACTGCTGGATATAAAGGGAGTAAAACTAAAAAAGGTTTAAAAGCTTTAAGTGAAAAATATTTTGAGAACACACAACAAGCCAACCCTTACAACTATGGGTTTATCACTGAAGTTGAAGTAAAAAAAGACAGTTCAACAAGTATTACCAAACATTATGCAATGGGTAAAGGTACTTGGGAGATGGCAAAAGTTCTTGATGATGGTAAAACGGCATATTATGGTGATGATGGAAGAAATGTTGCTATGTTTATGTTTATTGCAGATAATAAAAACGATCTAAGCAGTGGTACACTTTACGCTGCAAAATGGAATCAAACAAGCCCAGCTGGTAGTGATGGTGGAGCTGCTGCATTGACATGGTTTAAACTTGGTCACAACACAAGTGCAGATGTTAAAGCCTATGCGAATAAATATACTTTTAATGATATCTTTGAAGCAAAAACCCAAAAAGATACCAATGGTGTAACTCCTGCAGGATTTAAAGCAGTTAAAGTTGGACACACTTACGGTGTTGAGTATTTAAAATTAAAACCAGGTATGGAAAAAGTTGCAGCAGGATTAGAGCCTAGAAGATATGCAGCATACTTAGGTGCGACAACAGAGTTTAATAAAATGGAAGGTGTTGCATTTAACAAAGCGGATAAAAAACTTTACATGGCCATGAGTTACATCAAAGATGGTATGCTAGAAGACAATTCATTTCCAATTGATGATATTAAATTAAAGAAAAACAACTGTGGTGGAACGTATGAGATTGCTTTATCTTCTGAGCAAAAAGATCAAAACGGTGATATGATTGATTCACAATATGTTGCAACATACATGTCTGTACCTTCAGAAATTTTGGGTCAACCTATTGCAACAGATGCAGTTGGAAACACTTGTGCTGTTGATTCTGTGGCCAATACAGATAATGTATTTTATTCAGAAAAAATGAGAACATTATTTATCGGTGAAGACAGTGGAACACACACAAACAACTTCTTATGGGCATACAATGTTGATTCTAAAAAGACTTCAAGATTGCTTTCTCTTCCTGCTGGTGCTGAATCAACTGGATTGCAAGTGGTTGAAAATGAAAATGGTCATGCATATATTATGAGTAATGCACAACATATTGGTGATTTTACAAAAACAACACCACAATCTGTAAAAGACAATTTAGATGGATTCTATGATAAATTCAACGCGCCTGTTGGATATATTGGTGGGATTCCAGGTATCAAATAGTTTTCAATAAAGAGGGTATTTATATCCCCTCTTTATTTTCTAACTTCATTTATGAAAACTAAAAAGGAAAGTTATGAATAAAGCAATTTTATTTTTTTTAAGTGTATTTAGTATTTTAAATGGTTCTGAATTTATGAAAGAGCCTATGCTTGGTGAGTTTAAAGATCGAACTCTTTTTGAAAATCCCTATGCTAATATACCCGCACAATGTTATATAGAAACCTCTTATGGAACTCAAAATGCCTGTTTGTTTTGTCACTCTAATGCCGCATCTAGAATAAAACTTGGGAACACGCTTTCTCAAGCAGGATTGAACCCAAAAGTTGGAAATCTGCAAACTGAATATGCATTTGGTCCTGCAACTGAGTTTACAAAAAATCCAAATATAAATCCATGGAAAAATATAATTGATCCAAAATCTTTAGATGATGCTTTTAAAAAACTGGGCACCAATACCAATAATTGGGATATGCAAAAATACATCAAAGAGGATAACTGGCAACAAGCTTATGATACGAAAAAAGACAGCAAAGCGTTTAGATTATTCCCAAACCTAAACCCTAAATCATTGCCCGCAGACAGTGATGGATTTGTAAGAACCCTAAATGTTAAAGAGGCTGTATTTAAAGATCATATGGGGCCAAACACCGGCTGGAGAGCCGTTAATTTTATCCCTTATGGAATTTTCACACCATACAGCGGTAGTGTAAGTGGAATATACATAAAACTTGCTAAAAAGTTTATGCAAAATAAAAATGGAAAGTTTGATTTAAATACCTATAAAAGAAACCTAACTCTTTTAGAAAGAGCTATCCAAGATAGGCTTGAAACCAGTGATAAGTATTATGTTGGAGAAGCCAAAACTGTTGAGATTGAAAGGGGATTATTTCCACTAGGAACGCAGTTTGCACATCCTTTGCATTATGTCGATGTACAAGCAGATGAACAGTACACAAACAATAAGTTTCCAGGACTTAGATCAAATAGAGTAAAAGAGATTCGATACATGTATAAATATCAGATGTACTATCCTGACGAGCTTGTAACAAAAGAAGAAGATGCTCCACTTTATTACAATGAACAAGAAACGTGGATAGATAATGGTGCTGGGTGGTATATGGCTGGGTTCATTGAAAACAAAAATGGTGAACTACGAGGTCAAAACCCAGAAGAGTTACTCTCGTGCATAGGATGTCACAGTTCCACGTATGGATTTGAACCAGAACAATTTACATCTGGTACAGGAAATACAATCGATACAGTATGGGCTTTCCCAAGAAAGTTACCCAATGACTTAGGGTGGAAAGAGATGAACTACTTTGGATACAAGCAAAATAAACAAGCCAAAGCGCATGAAACCTCAGGGCATACTCAAATGGGAGACCCAATCAATAAAGAGGCTAAAATAGGGGAATTTAGATACTTTTTAGATCATGTTGTAGGAGCATCACTGTATGGAGACATGCCCAAAGCCATGGAGCAGTTTTTACAAAGTAAAATTGTCAAAAAAAATGGCTACAGTAGTGATTTTCCATCATTAGACTTAAACAGTGTGCTAAGTTTAAAACGCTCGCAGAAATTACGATTAAAATTAATACGAGAATTTACTGCAAAAAAAGATTATCTCAATGCATATGGGAATATCCATGCTGAACTTTTATACCCATCTTTAAAAAGCTCATTAGAAACGGCCAAAGGATATAGAAAAATAGTAGCAACCCAAAGATATCGATATGGTAAAGATTACTTTAAAGAAACCCCTTTTACGTATAAATATTATCGAGATAAGAAAAATGGATTTACCCATATAGATGGGACACCCTACAAATTTGGAGAAACCATCACTGATAGACCTTATGATACGAGTGAAACAATCTTAAAAGGCGTAGGCACAACATTGACA
>JAYEFX010000158.1:0-2013 GCA_034658775.1 Campylobacterota bacterium | reverse complement strand
CATTCACCAACCCACATACTTTGTAAATCACTAGCTTTTTTTAATATCACTGTTTTATCCAATGTATCTGCTATATATTTACCAAATGCACTTTTCCCAGTTCCTGCTGCCCCATACAAGCATAATCTTGCATTTGCAGTTTCTTTTATACCAAGTGTTAGCTCTTCTAGATTTGTAGTTGTATTTATAAAGTTAGGATTATAAGTATTTGGTAATTCCCTTGTACTATTTTCTTTTACCTCATTGTATCCTTGAGCTTTTAGTGTATTATTTAGTACTTGCTTAAAAGCTTCATTTTTATCGGTGGTTTCAATACTGCTAACTACTTTTGCTGTTCTGCTTATTAGTGCAGGTGCAATATCTTCGTGTTGAGACAAAGTCTTAATACTTTTTGCATCTAAAAGATTTTTACTGTATTTTTTTATTATCTCTTCTCTTTGAGATTTTTTAGGTATTGGTACTTCTATACTCATATCAAATCTTCGCACCAATGCATTATCAATACTGTGAATATTGTTCGTTATCCAAATAGTTGGTATAGTATTTGTTTCAAGAATTCTATTTATCCATGCTTTATCTGTTTGTCTTTTTGTTGCAAAAGGACTATCATTACTATCAAAAATATCCTCTGCTTCATCATACATTAAAATTGTATTTTTACAAGTGTGGATTCCGCTAGCTCCATGATTTGATAACAAGGCTTGTGCAGTTTTATAAGCTTTTAATCTTTTCTTACCATCAATTGGCTCATCATATTCATTGGCATAACTTATTTCAAATAGTTCTGTTTTTAATGTATTAGCAATTGTTTTTGCAAGTTCTGTTTTACCCGTCCCTGGTAATCCATATAAAAGAATATTTACACCATTTTGTTTTGATTCACAAGCATTTTTTAAATACGGAACCAATATATTTATCTCTTTACTTATATGAGTATAATCTTTAATATTTAAATCACTTCTACTACAAGGTCTAACAGAATCTTTTATCATCACCGATATATCTTCATCAAGATTCAGCATATTATCTGCAAACTCTTCACTAATAATATCTAACTTTTGTCTTAAGTCATTCGTATTATTTTTATTTATAGTTATGATTGAAGATTTAATAAATTTTGACTTTGAGCAAAATGCATTGTTCACATATTTAATAGGAATATCCAGAATACTACTTAATAGTTTTTTTGCTTGAGATGAATTTAATGCACTACCAAATAAATCAGCTGTATGATCCAATATATCATATTGATTTATTAATATAACAAACTCAAGAATTTGTTCTTCATAACAATTTAAATTCATAAGTTTTGAGATGTTTTTTATATTTTTTGCTAAAATTTTTGAAGTTGTAAATCTTTTTCTTTTTTCAAACTTTATGTAGTTCTTTTTTAATATAGCCATAGGTTCACTTTTTTTAAAATCTTCACTATCCATATGTACATATTTACCAACTTCTAAAAAATACCCTATCTCATCCCTATCAAAATTATTGTACTTGTCTATAAATTTTTTATGTCCTCCTAGTTTAACAATAATTCTTAGCATCCATAAAGTAATCTTATCTTGTAATTCTTTTTCTACATATTCTGCTTTATTAAATTCTTCATATGATTCATTTGTATATCGTCTTCGTCCCATTTGATACTCCTACTTATTTTATAGTAGAAGTATAATAATTCAAAATGACAACTTTATGTCTGCTTATTTGCCTAAGCACAATAATCTACTATTAACCACTCCAAACGCCGTTATGTGTAACCCCCTCATCCAATTCATAATTAGTACAACAACTTTTAGATCTGAATACCCTAGTAGCATGGTTTAACAGTTTGAGTAAAAAAGGATCTAAATCATCCCAATAATCAAGTCTCAATTAAAAGGGTGAATTCTCCACTTGCTATTTGAGTGTTTTTTTGGGCATCCAAGGCTTCAAAACTAAACTGATGTATTGTATTAATTTGAGTGAGTTTTTTTACCCTTAAGCAATACGTCAATGCACAAGAGCTCTCTT
>JAYEFX010000157.1:0-2016 GCA_034658775.1 Campylobacterota bacterium | reverse complement strand
TATCTCATCTCTTATATATGATGAGAGAGCATGGGGTGAATACTTACACTCTATATCTATAAATGCAAAAAAACATAATATATCTTAAAAGGACTCAATCGAAAAATTGTAAAAGAGATCCCTACACTGAATGTTTCAGACATGGCGACACTGGATGCAACACTGGAAGTGATAAATGACTAAATTAGCTATTATGGGTGCTATGGAAGAGGAGATCGAACCTCTTTTAGAGTATTTTACGGACATCAAAAAAATCGATTTTGCCAATAATATCTATTATGAAGCTAAGTACAATGATCTTGATGTGGTGATTGCTTATTCTAAGATTGGAAAAGTGTTTGCTAGTTTAACAGCTGCTACAATGATTGAAAAATTTGGCTGCGATACCTTGCTTTTCTCTGGTGTTGCTGGGGGGATTAACCCCTCTTTAAAAATTGGTGATTTGATTATTGCTGATAAACTGTGTCAACATGATCTTGATATCACTGCTTTTGGTCACCCTTGCGGTTATGTACCTGGTGGAAAAGTGTTCGTTCATACAACTGAACGACTGCGTGAGATTGCCAAAGAAGTTGCATGTGAAAACAACATCAAATTGATTGAAGGTACGATTGCTACTGGGGATCAATTTGTGCATAATGAAGAGAGAAAAAAGTTTATTGAATCAACTTTTCAAGCGGATGCTCTGGAGATGGAAGGTGCAAGTGTTGCAGTAGTTTGTGATGCTTTAGAGGTCCCCTTTTTTATCCTTCGAGCGATCTCGGACACGGCAAACATGGATGCTGGATTTGATTTTGATGAATTTTTGAAAAGTTCAGCCAAAACAAGTGCTTCATTTTTGATGAAGATTGTAAATAAGCTCTAATCATGTTGGGTGGATTGTTTAACCTATTTAAATCCAAGAGTGCCCAATCTACTCAACTGATGCACACAATAGATGTGCATTCTCACTTGATTCCTGCTATTGATGATGGTTCACAAAGTTTGACTCAAAGTATTGAGATCATTGAATACTTGCATAATCTTGGCTTTAAAAAGCTTATCACCACTCCGCATATCATGTCCCACCGATTTGCTAATACGCAACAAAACATTCTCAAAGGTTACGAGGTACTCAAAGCTGAACTTATAAAACGCGAGATCGATATTTTGCTTGAGGTTGGGGCTGAGTACTATTATGATGAACATTTTTTAGATCTAATTGATAAAAATGAGATCATGACCTTTTCAGATAACTACATGCTTTTTGAGCTATCCTATCATAACAAACCCTTCGGGCTTGAACAAACTGTGCATAAGCTTTTAGAATCAGGCTACAAGCCAATTTTGGCTCATCCAGAGCGATATACGTATTACAATACCAAAGAACACTACCATCAGCTAAAAGATATGGGATTGATGTTTCAAATAAATGCTATATCTACACAGGGATTTTATGGAAAAAATGTTCAAAAATCTGTTGAAAATATTATTGATCTAGGTTTGGTGGATTTTATAGGAAGTGATATACACGCTATGAAGTATGCAGATTCTTTTGCAACAGCCCTTAGGCATAAAATCTATTTAAAGATTATGCAAAACAATCCTATTAAAAATGATTATTTATAATCGATATCCAAAAGTATAAATTTATATTGATACTGGGAATCTTCTGATCCAAGGGTGATAATGTCGCCATCTTTAAGAGGACATGAGCCATTGTGATCATCTCCACCTACTTTAAATTTGTTGACTTTACTTCCGCAAGCACTTCCACGATCTTGTAAGATGTATGTATCATTATGTTTGATGATGCTGCAATGCTCTCTTGATATTTGCAATAAGTGATGATCATCTAAAAGGTACACGTCGTTGTTTGGTTCTTGACCGCCTAATTTGTGTCGCTCTTGCAGTATTACTTCCCCATCAACGTATTGTACACGAGCTTCTCGTCCTATTCTAAAAGGGTAGGTATACACAGGAATAATATCTTGCCCATGTGTTCGTTTGATGATAGAGTGTTTGGCTCTATCTGTG
>JAYEFX010000156.1:0-10136 GCA_034658775.1 Campylobacterota bacterium | reverse complement strand
AGATTGCAGATGCTTGTTGAAGATCAAATCCAAGCGCAACTGCACCAATAAGTGATCCGAAGATTCCAAATTGTGCAGCACCACCTAGAATAGCTGCTTTAGGATTAGCAAGAAGCGGAGTAAAGTCTGTCATCGCTCCAACACCCATAAAGATGAGCAGTGGAAAGAATTCATTGGCAATACCCATGTTGTAGATAATACCTAACATACCATGTTCTCCACCCATATTAGCAAGTGGAACATTGGCCAATAAGCCTCCAAAAGCAATAGGTAAAAGCAATAATGGTTCAAATCCTTTAGCTATGGCCAAATAAAATAAGATAAACACGATGAGAATCATCATGATTCGTCCCCAGGTTTGTTCAAATGTAGTCATAATACGAATATCTTTTGCGTTAGGTTCAGAGGTCATCACCTTATCATTAGGATTTAATATCGCACTAATTCCTGTTGTTTCATAAAATGATGTCATTAGTTGACTAATACTTTTAGGTTCATATTCTTTTTTTTCTGTTGCAGTACCTTCTGGTGCTGATGCTGCAAAAGTATTAACAGAAAAAATACTAAAAAATATAATTAGTATTGATGCTATAATTTTTTTACTCATATAGTTCTCCAAATTAGGTTCATGGTAATCAATTAGCTAATGACAGCTAGAGTCTGACCCTCTTCAACGGCATCGTTTGGTGCAACAGTGATAGCAGAAACAGTACCAGCTTTTGGCGCTTCAATATCTATTTCCATTTTCATCGCTTCTAAAATTGCAACAATTTGACCTTTTTCAACTTTGTCTCCAACTTTTACTAAAATTTTCCATACATTACCATTTACTGATGCAGGTACATCTGTCCCTGCTCCTGTCGGTGCTGGTGCAGCAGCTGCTGGAGCCGCTGCGGCTGCTGGTGCAGCAGCTTGAGTTACTTGAATATCCGCACCACCTTGGGCTACTGTTACATTAAATGACTGACCATCTACAACTACTGTATAATTTCCGTTAGCGTTACTCATAGTTCCACTTTCCCCTTTTGTTGTGTTATTTTCGTTTTTTCGTACGTTTAGTGGACTCTCACCTTTTAGGTAAGCAATCCCTTTTTCATCACATGCTGCTGCAATAAAGATATTTTCATCGTTGATCTCAATACCTTCAATTTTCAGTCTCTCTTCCCACACTTTAATCTCTTTTTTATAATCAGCATCGGCTATATCAAGAGGATTTTGTGTTGTTGGTTCAAGTTTTAATTTTTTACTTGCAAGCTTTACAATTTCTGGATCTGGATCAATTGGTGTTTTTCCAAAATATCCAAGTACCATTCGTCCATAACCTGGAGCAATTTGTTTCCAAGGACCAAAAAATACATTGGCGTATGCTTGTTGCCAGTAAAATTGAGATACGGGTGTTACAGATGTTCCGTAACCACCTCGTTCTACTACTTCTCTCATCGCTTTAATTACTTCTGGAAATTTATCCAAAGTATCATTGTCTCTCATCATCTGTGTATTTGCAGTCAATGCGCCACCTGGCATTGGTGAAAATGGGATCAAAGGTGATACTTGTGTGGCTTCAGGTGGAATAAAATACTCTTTTAAACAATCACCTAAAGTTTCTTGATATTTTAAGATTTTATCAATCTCTAAACCACCAAGATCATAGTTTTGACCTTTTACAGCGTGAAGCATTGTAAGGATATCGGGTTGTGATGTTCCACCACTAACGGGTGATGCCGCACAATCAATACCATCCGCTCCAGCATCAAGGGCTGCTAAGTAACCAGCAACCGATACCCCTGCAGTTTCATGTGTGTGAAGTCGAATATGTGTATCGTCACCTAAAAGTTTACGTGCCATTTTGATAGTATCGTATACTTTTTTTGGACTACTTGTACCACTTGCATCTTTGAAACAAATAGAATCGTATGGTAAACCAGAATCTAAAATCCCACGAAGCGTTTTTTCATAAAATGCAACATCATGAGCACCTGTACACCCTGGTGGTAAATCCATCATGGTTACAACAGCTTCATGCTTCAATCCATGTTTTTTGATACATTGTGCAGAAAATTCTAAATTTTGCACATCATTAAGAGCATCAAAATTTCGAATGGTTGTTGTTCCATGCTTGGCAAACATTTTAGCATGAAGATCAATTAAATCTCTACTTCCAGTATCCAGCATTACAGTGTTGATACCACGAGCTAATGTTTGTAAATTTGCATCTGGTCCAACAATTTCTCGAAATCGATCCATCATTTTAAATGCATCTTCTTGAAGATAAAAATAAAGTGATTGGAAACGAGCTCCTCCACCGAATTCAAAGTGAGTAATTCCAGCTTCTTTTGCAGCTTCTACAGCTGGAAAAAAATCATCCATAAGAACACGACCACCAAAGACAGATTGAAATCCATCTCTAAAAGTTGTATCCATTATATCAATAAACTTTTTTGACATATATATTAACCTTTATTATTTGTATGATGTTGAATTGCAGCAGTGATAGCAGCGATGACTTTTGTTTTGTCATCAATCTTTGTATTTGCTGTAGCAGTTGGTTTCCACTCATTTGCTTTTGTCTCTTCCTTAGCAGGAAAGAATTTTGCAATAAGGAATGCTTGTAATTTCAAAGCAAAAACCATAATAATAAGAAACATAAAAACGATTCCCATTCCTAAAAGCATAAATTTGAATGCTTCGCCGATTAAATTTACTTCCATATAAATCTCCAATAATCACATTGTAACTAATTATTGAAATTTTATAGGAAGTTTGCTTTAGTTAAATTTATAATCCAATGAAAAACTGATTAAATTTGAAAATATTAATTATCGAAACAGTTAGCAATCAATATTAAAAAATTTTGTTACCAACTTTATACAGTAATTCATCGATTACAAGGAGGGCAGTGATCATTTTGTTGTTAATATGTTTTACTTTTGCTGACATTTTGTATCCTTTTTCTAAATATATGTCAAATCATACAACTTTTTTTAAAAAAACTTGAAAAATATTGCAAATTGTAATATAATCTAAAAATAAGATATACATAAGAAGGAGATTAGGATGTTATTGGTAAATGAGATTATTGAAAAGCTAAAAGATATCTTAAATAATGATTCAAATGATAAAAAAATTTACGATAAAGATGTAGCCAGTGCCCTTGGTTTATCTCAAGTAAACTTTGCAACCATGAAAAATAGAGGAAAAATACCTTTTGATGCTATTTTAGATTTTTGTGCTTCTAAAAAAATATCTATAAATTGGTTACTCTACAATCAAAACCCAAGTTCACTTATAGATAGTACGGATCGATATTGGATTCGGTATTATCCTGATGTCAGTGTAAGTGCAGGAGGAGGTGCTTATGAAGCACAAGATGATTATGATAAATTGGAGATCCCTCCGTATTTTGTACAAATGCTTGGTGGTGAAAATGTACTTAAAAATCTTGAAGCAATTAATGTTATAGGAGATTCAATGGAACCTACACTCAACAGTGATGATGTGATTTTTGTGGATAAATCTATTGAAAATCTAAATAAAGAGGGAATTTATGCTTTTACAACTGAACATGGATTGTTTGTAAAACGTATACAAAGAAGAATAGATGGAAATTTAGATGTAATATCGGATAATAAAGAGTATCCAATGCAAATTGTACCTCCTCATGAAATACAATTAATTGGTAAAGTGGTGGGCTCTTTTGGTAATATATATTAAATTTTTGGATTTTTATGGTATAATTTGCCTTTAAATTTAAGGAGTTATATTGGAAGATGCATCCCAGAGGCGGATAGTTAAAAATTTAGTTAAGGTACTAACGTGGATGTGTTAATATTCTTATTTGTTCTTGTGATCGGTATTTCCTTTTTGTGCTCTATCTTAGAAGCAATCTTACTTTCTACAAACATGTCTTATGTTGCAGTATTAGAGGCGAATACTCCAAAAACTGGAAAACTATTAAAAAAACTTAAAAACGATATAGATAAATCAATTTCATCAATTTTAATTTTAAATACTTTCGCGAATACTTTAGGTGCTACAGCTATTGGAGTGCAAGCGCAAAATGTATTTCAAACAAATAGCACGGCAGTCTTAATTGTATCGATTGTACTTACTTTTCTCATCTTATTTGTAGCAGAAATTATTCCTAAAACAATTGGTGCAGTGTATTGGAAAGAGTTGGCTCCAATTGCAGCTCGTTTGATTGAAATATTTATTTGGATCACCTATCCTATCATTATTCTTACATTGCTTGTAACGCAAAAAATATCAGCAAAGAAAGATGGAGACAGCATCTCAAAAGAGGAACTTATCCACAGTACATTATTAAGTGAAGAGGATGGAGTAATTGATGATATGGAATCGGATATTATTGAAAATACACTTAATCTAAGTGATGTTAAAGTTAAAGATATTCTTACTCCTAGAAGTGTAGTTTACGCTATTGAAAAAGGGACAAAAGTAAAGGATGTTTTTGAAGATAAGCGTACCTATAAATATTCACGAGTTCCCGTATATGAAGGCAGTATTGATAATATTACGGCAGTTGTATTAACAAAAAAGATTTTTAAACAAGCAGTAAAAGATCCTGAACAATTGATTGAGAGCATCAGTTCTCCTATTTACAGTTTACATGAAAATATTCCCGTATCAAAAGCGATGAACATGTTTATCAAGAAAAAAGAGCACATGTTTTTAGTATTGGATTCTTATGATCAAACTGAAGGAATTGTGACACTAGAAGATTGTATTGAAACGGTTTTAGGTTTAGAAATAATGGATGAATCTGATACCACTGAGGATATGCGTGTACTGGCTAAGCGAAAAATGAAAGAAAAAAGAAAAACTAAAGAAGATCATAACTAAAATAAAGTGTGTTCTTTTTTAGGTTCCGATATAATCTGAATCATTTGATCGTAAGATCTGCCTAGGACAATTAATATATTAAAGCGTTTATTTTTGATGGTTTGAAGAATCATCTCGTTGTCTTCTTGATTTATCACTTCAACAATAGAATATTTGTAAATAGATTTAAAAAACTCTATCTGTTTTTGGGCAATGGATTGTTCCTTTATAGCTAAGATAAATTTTTCGCTTTTCCCAAATTCAATGATTTGGCATTTTTGATTGATAAATATAGGCTTACATAAAGGCGATGCTTTTAATTTTGATATCTCTATGTTGGTGTGTAAATAGGTATAGATATCTAAAAATTGTTTGATATAAATTGCTGGCAATTTTAGTTTTGATATATAATGATTGTTGTAGCTAAACGTTGTTTCAAAGGCACTGTGAATGGTTTGGTTGGAAATGGAATAATCGGACTTATTAAACTCCTGATAGTTTGGAGATATTTTAGATAAAAACTGTTCATTGTTTGCAAACACAAGTGAAAACTCTTCAATTTGATTTAACGCAATAATGTTTTCATACATGTTATTTTTTAACAAGATAATAGGGTGTTCAAAATCTGTTGCAAATGTTTTTATAAGATTTTGTGTGATGGTGTCGCACAGATATATTTCTAATTTATGTAAAGATAAAATATAGCGCATCAATCGAATCATAGCATAATGAATATCTTCAACATAGATCCATGCAATTTCTAGATCACTAGGATTAATATCTTGATTGTCATAAAGGATTGCAAAAGCGCCCTGTTGTATTGCTATTTCAATCTCTTGAGGATTCTGCACTAAAAACAGATCACCTTGTTTGATTTTGTGTGGGTTGATTTTAATATCCGTTACATAAGAGATTAATGGAGAATTTTTTAATTCTCCATTAACAATATCAACAATAGAACCAATCTGCATTATAAAAAAGTCTAGCTGACTTTAGTTCCAGATTTTTTTGATTTTTCTGGACGTACAAGATGTAAACCATCCTCATCACGAGCGGCAAGGAGCATACCTTCACTCATCATACCCATGAGTTTTGCGGGTTTTAAATTGGCTACAACACACGCTTGAGTTCCTACAAGCTCTTGGGCACTATACGACTCTTTTATTCCTGCAAGAATTTGTCGAGGTTTCTCTTCTGCTAAATCTACTTGAAGTTTAAGAAGTTTTTTTGATTTTGGTACTTCAACTGCTTCGATAATCGTCCCAATTTTAAGTTCCGTTTGAAAAAATTGATCAATGGTGATCAGATTATCCGGTTCCTCTTGTTTTTGACTCTCCGGTCGAGGCTTTTGAACTTTTGCTTCAGCTTTAGCAACATCCGCTGTGACTAAAAGTGGCTCATCAATTCTTGGAAATAAAGCATCAATTTTAGTGATTACAGTATCCTCAAGTAGTTTTTTGTCTTTTAATGTACGTGTGTAAAATGCCGTATCAATAGTGATACCAATAGAATCTGCAATTTGTTTTATTTTACCCGGTAATACCGATTCTAACAATACTGAAACCTTTGCCATAATATTGGTAATCAGCGCAACCAAAGCCATCGCTTCTACCTCTTTACCATTTTTCATCATTGCCCATGGCTCATAGTCCCCAATAGCTTTATTGGCAATGGTTAATACTTTCCAAATATCTTCAAGGTATCGATTGATTTGCATATTAAACAAATAATCCTCTACTGTATCTAAAATTGCATCCACTTCATCAAGCTCTTTTTGATGATATTTGGATACGTTGACACTGCTAACTTTATAATCAAAATATTTTCCACTCATACCAATGATTCGATTAAGTAGGTTTCCAAGATCATTTCCAAGATCTGAATTGATACGATCAATGAGTGCTCTTTGAGAAAAATCACCATCTTGTCCAAAAGGAACTTCTCGAAGCATAAAATATCTAAATGCATCCAGCCCATAAGCATCGGAAATCTGTTTTGGGTCAACAACATTCCCTTTTGATTTGGACATCTTCTCACCATCTCTTGTCCACCATCCATGAGCCGCAATATGCGTAGGAAGTGGTAACTCTAAACTCATTAAAAATGCTGGCCAAAAAATAGCGTGAAATCGTAAAATATCTTTACCAACAAGTTGCACTTTTGCTGGCCAATACTTCATGTTGGTTTCATCTCCACCATAACCTAAAGCAGTAATGTAGTTGAGTAGGGCATCTAGCCATACATACATAACATGTTGATCATCATTCATCGATTTTGGAAGTTTCACACCCCAATCAAATGATGTACGTGAAATAGACAGATCATCCAATCCACTTGCAATAAAGTTAATGATCTCTTTTCGTTTAGACTTTGGAAGGATACACTCCGGATTTTCATCAATCCACTGTAAAAGTTTATCTTGATAGGAACTCAATCTAAAGAAATAGCTCTCCTCTTTGATGATGTTGGTTGGTTTTCCACAATCGGGACAACCCTCATCATCAATAAGTTGTTTCTGCGTAAAAAATGTTTCACAACTTACACAATAATGACCTTCATAATCACCTTTATAGATATCACCTTTATCAAACATTGTCTTAAAAGCTTTTTGCACACCATGTTTATGTTCTTCATCGGTGGTACGAATAAATTTATCGTAAGTGATATCAAAATCATCCCAGAGTTGCTTAAATTTACCGCTTACTTCATCCGCATACTCTTTTGGAGATTTATCACGAGCTTCTGCACTGTGGGCAATCTTTTGCCCGTGTTCATCCGTACCTGTCAAAAAATAGGTATCGTATCCAACCAAACGGCTGTAACGGGCTAACATATCCGCAATAATAGTTGTGTATGCATGGCCAATATGGGCTATGTCATTGACGTAATAAATAGGTGTGGTGATGTATATTTGTTTGCATGAGTCGTTCATATTTGTTGTTCCTTTAGTGTGTTCATATTTTAAAATTCAAATCCGCCACCAGAGCCTTTGCTCATTGAGGTGTAAACTGCTTTGACATAAGTATTTCGTAATTCGCAATCTAAAAGTTTAGGGCAGGGTTCACAACCACTAAAACCTAGATTTATTTGACATTGTTGTAATTTTTTAAGTTCTGCTTCAAGTGCTAATTCCCATTGATCCAGTTCCAATACTACATTTTCAGGCATTTTTAGAATAAACCTTTTTAACTATTTCAATTTCGGTATTACTTCCGAAAAAGCATGGTGAAGTGTCGTGAATATGCTTTGTTTTAGTTTCTAAAACTCTTTGATGTCCATCAATGGCTTGACCACCAGCGTATTCATACACAAGAGCAAAAGGGAAAACTTCAAACAGTTGACGTAATTTTCCATGAGGTCGATCACTTGTTCCTGGGTAAGAGAAAAGTCCACCACCTTTTAACAATATTTGATGCAGGTCTGGTACCATCCCTCCACTGTATCGAAGACGATATCCATCGGCAAAAAATCCATCGATCATCTGTTTATGATACGGTGCCCAGCAGTTTTGAGTTGAACCAGGAGCGTTAAGATTTCCTTTTTGATTAAGAATCATATCTTGCATGTAGCTAAATTCACCTCTAATTAAACGGTACATTTTTACTTCATGATTGTAGGCAACTACCATCTCAACTCGTGGCCCAAAAACAACATATACAGAAGCGATTAAGTTAGGGCCCGTAAAGTCATTTTTATAGATACCATAAATAGACCCAACGCTAAGATTTACATCAATTAAACTGCTTCCATCAAGTGGATCATAGGCAATGAGATACTCTCCATTATCATTTAGAGAAATAATTTCATCTTGCTCTTCACTGACTATTTTTTGAATAGAAGGGATGTTTTTAAATGTACGTTCAATAATTACATCACAGGCAATATCAAGTTTAAGTTGCGTGTCCCCTGTTGAGTTTTGGTTGTCACTTTTCCCCATGTCTCCCACAATAATAAGATCTTCAATCTCAATAGAGGCTTTTTTTATCGCTTCAATAATTTCATTCATGTTATACTCTTTTTGCATTGGTTTTTATCCATTCAACGATGCTTTCTGGATTGTTTAAGTCTAAATAGTTCATGTTTATTGGAATGCTTGATGTATCAATACTCTGATCAATTGCGAGTGTATCACTAACATCAAAATATCGTTCATCCAAAGCATTTCTAGATACACAAATACGTGGAAGAGGAAGTGTTTTTAAACCCTCAACCAGTAGATAATCAAAATCTTTAAACAGATCAATCAATTCATCAATAGAACTGCTTGATTGTTTAAATACAGTTGTTTTATTTGGGCTTACAACGGCTACGTCAGCACCTGTTTGTGTAAATTTAAAACTGTCTTTTCCCTCTTTGTCAAAACGTGCCTTATCTTTTGGGTCGTGTTTGACAATGGCAACTTTATATCCTTTGTCTTGGAGGATATTGGATACTTTAACAATTAATGTTGTTTTTCCACTGTTTGATGGTCCGGTAAATGCTATAGCTAATCTTTTCATAAGTGAGATTTTATCCAATTGATGGTTAAAATAGTGTAAAATGTCTTTAATAAAAGAGCTAAGGGGTAGAATGAAAAATTTAACAATTATTTTTTTCACAATAGTATTGTTTTTTACAGGCTGTGGTAGTAAAAATGCAAATAATTATTTTGGACACAGCAGTATGTATGGGAATGCCTTGCAATATACGCAAGGTAATCAAATTAAAACCTTAACAGAGGTAAAAGCAATTGTAAACGCTACGTACTTAAACCCTATTGATGTGCAATTTGAAGATAAGCATTTCCATCATTTTATTATTGGAACCTACATCATTGATGGTTACGCACCACTGTATGAGTTGACTCTAAATTTACAACGACCAGTGAGTACAACAGTTTTTGATGATGCCCATCCTTTATACGATCAATTACCTTTATACAATAAATGGGCACAATATCAAATTGTAAAGTTTAAAAAGCAAGAAGATGTTCATGCCTTAGCTTTAAAAATGAGACACCTTAGTTTGGGATCGGTAAAATTAAACTTTGAATCAAATTAGACAATTTAATAGGATTGTCTGGATTTAGATGATTGTGATAAATATAGTAGTTTGCTAGAACTTTATTACCATACTTACGTGTCTCTTTATACGGGATCATCTCCATGCTCATAAAAGGTTCATGCACCCCTTCTTGAAAAAGTTTTTCACTAAAGATGTGTTTATTAACAAATCCCTCACCACCATTATAAGCATATGCCGTAAATAAAGGATGTTTTAATCGAGATTGTAAGCTGTCAAGATGAATCTTTGCATAG
>JAYEFX010000155.1:0-2029 GCA_034658775.1 Campylobacterota bacterium | reverse complement strand
GAAAAGAAAAGTAGTTCCATCGATTGAAAGCCGTTTAGATAAAGGTCTTTTTTGTGTACTCGATGGGGTATTGTTATATATCTTAGATATTGAAAAAGGTAAGAGAGGTAATAGTGGTAAAATCAATCGTAGAACTACTCTAATTTTTGAAAATGGTACAAAATCTCATATGCTCCTTAGGTCATTAGGAAAACGATTAAAAGATAGTGGAAATATGATTACAGAGTTAGATACTGATAGAGTTGATAATCTTTTTAATGTTGATAAAGATGATAAACAAAATGGCTATATCTATATTTTAAAATCTTTGAGTAACGAAGATGTTATCGCTACTAAAAAGAATTTGTTCAAAATTGGTTTCTCTACAACAGCAGTAGAAACAAGAATAAAAAATGCGGTTAATGACCCAACTTATCTTATGGCTGATGTTCAAGCAGTAGCTGCTTTTGAAGTCTATAATGTGAATCCACATAAATTAGAGCAACTAATTCACCAATTTTTTGCTAACTCTTGTCTCGATATTGACATCATTGATGGCAATGGAAAACTGCATAAACCTAGAGAGTGGTTTATCGCTCCTTTGGAAGTTATTGAAGAAGCTATTGAACTTATTATTAGTGGTAAGATTGTTGATTATAAGTACAATCAAGATTCTGAAACTATTGTAAACAAATAACCAAGGATTAGTAAAGTTAGAATAGGTGTCGAGTATGCATACGATAGTGTAATTTAGATATACATCAATTGTGATAAAAAGATAATCGTAACCACAAAAGCAAAAGGTAACACATGGCTTTTAAATACAAAAGGTTGAATTTTAAAATACACTTGCAATCCACCACGAAGTCCCAACCAAATTCCTAAAAATGCTTTAAATCCTAGAATCATCTGAAAGGTACTTAACCCCTCTTCTCCAATAGGACCAAATAGTTGCGTAATCATGTACAGCCCAGTAACCACTGCTACAATTAATGATGGTGGAATCACTTTTCGAACGTGTTTCATAAAAGATTCTCGAATTTTTGCATGTTCCTCATCATTGTATGCATCTTTGATACGTACTAAAAACAGATTGTCAATGATGAGAAAACCACCATAAATAAATGCAGAAAAAAGATGAAGAGTATGGATTAGCACAAATGTCATAAATAAGCCTTGATAAATTTTTGCTGATTATAGCAAAAAAAGTTTGATAGTTTTGATATAATCATTTAAATGAAAAAAACTGATAATACTTTTACCCCTGCATTTGGGCTAAAAAATGGACATTTACAGACCCTTTACCCTGCATTTTTTAGAAAATGTAAACCACTTAATATGGATATAGAAACGTTTGAATTGGATGATGGAGATTTTGTACAGTGTCATTGGGTTAATCAACCTGAAAAAAATAGCAATACTCCTATCGTTGTTCTTTTTCACGGATTGGAAGGATCGTATAAATCGCCTTATATTCAAGGGATGATGCATGCTTTAGATCACTCTGGATACAGTTGTGTTTTGATGCACTTTAGAGGATGTTCGGGAAAAATAAATCGACAGCCACGTGCGTATCACAGTGGTGATACAGCTGATGCAAGAGCTTGGATTGAAAATTTAACCAAACGTTTTGAGCTTAATCCTTTGTTTGGTATTGGTTATTCTTTGGGTGGAAATATGTTGCTAAAGCTTTTAGGGGAATGGAAAAAAGATTCACCTTTTAAAGCAGCGGTATCAATCAGTGCACCAATGCAATTGGATATCAGTGCCAATACGATAAATAAAGGTTTTTCTAAAATTTATCAACGCCATCTTCTTGAGCATTTAAAATTTTCTTTAGTGCAAAAATATCAGTATCATGATATGAAAAAGTTGATTGGTATGGATGAAAATGATGTTCGAAACATACCCACTATTTGGGCTTTTGATGATCTGTATACGGCTAAAATACATGGATTTCAAACAGCAAAAAACTATTATAAGTGTTCTAGTGCTAAACAATATGTAAAAGATATACAAACACCAACGTTGATTATTCATGCCTTGGATG
>JAYEFX010000154.1:0-2034 GCA_034658775.1 Campylobacterota bacterium | reverse complement strand
TTACCATTCATTATATCTTTAACTGCATCGTTAAAATCAAATTCTGTATCTATCATTTTACTCATCTCTATCAACCTTTTATATTCTTATTATATCAAGCTGACACAGAATTTTGAACACTCCCAGTGAAATTCACTTAAGTTTTAAATATTTTAATCACTCAAATCTAGTGAGATTATATCATCATCTTCATTATTATTCGTTTGAATTTTAACTTGACCTACAAGCTCACCATTTTCACTATATTGCCCTTCATATAGTGATGTAGAATATCCACTTTTATTCATTTGAGTTATTGCTTTTTCGTTTGGACTGCCGTCACTATTTCTAATATAGCTATTAACAACACTTAAAGTATTATCAACTATTTTCTGATCATCATCTGACAAAAAATTATAAAAATCAGGTGCATTAGCCGCATCTCCTTCGTTATCAGCATCTGGTCTTTTAATATTTTTAAATTCATCCATTACTCTAACAACATCTTTAATAGTTGTTGTTTTTTCAAAACACATAGTCAAATCCTTATTTAGAAAATATAACAGTACCTTTAGGTACTAATTTCTTACCATTTTTTGAGTTGTAAGAATAAGAACCGTCGCCTTTAATTATACCAATTTTATTTTTATTCTCCATCCAGCTACCTTGAAAGTTTTCTGCGTAAAAGTTTCTTCTTGACATACCATTAACTAATCCATTTTGAGTGCCTTTTCCAAAAAAAGATTTCTCGTCTAATCTTTGTATCATTTTCCCAGCAAATACATAACATTTATCTTCATTTTCATTCATGTCAATTCCTGAAAACCATTTGTCTCTAACTATTTCATCACAATTATCTTCAATAGCATCGTATGCTTTTTCAAATGTATCTTTACTACTAAAATATAACTCTTGACCAAATATTTTATTGCTATACGACATTGATTCTATTAATTTGTCAGGGTCTATATCCCATTTCTTCAATTTAACTGCATGATCAATTTTAATATTCTTAAAGTCTTCATAGTCATCATAGTCATCAAATCCAGCACTAGCAAGCTTTGCAATATCATCAATTCTTATCTTATTTTCTAGCCACTCCTCAACATCATCAATATCTAATTTGGCATCTTTTATTTCTTTGATACTATTATTGCTTACACCTATGTCATCCCATTTTTTAGCTTCTTTTGGATTATTAACTCCAGCTTCTATCCATCCTTCGGCGTATCTTGCATCTGTAAATTTAGTAACTTTAATCCAGTCTTTTACAGTGTTTATATCTTTAATACCTAATTCTATCCATTCTTTAACTCTTCGAGGATTGCGGACAACCTTTTCCCACTCTTTTATTTCGTGAGAACTTAGTCCAAGACCTAAATACTGTTCGATACAGTCAGGCTCATAACCTCTTACTGTATTATGACAAGATTCTTTAAATCCTTTGGTTGTCGATACTGTCAACCCTAATTCTTTTAATCTCTGCAATTTATAGCCTGGCTGTGTAACTCCAATATCATGCCAACCTTTTGCTTCCTCATATGTATCAACTCCTTTTTCTTTCCACTCATCCATACCGAAATAACCCCATTGATTTTTTGCCTCATTCCATGTATATGCATGAGCATTAACAATTAACACCATACTAAAAAACAAAACACTTAAACTTAATCTCTTCATTCTAGATCTCCAAATTTTAATTTAATAAATATACTTAATTCTATAATACAAAAATAATTATTAATAAACACTTATTAGTTTTTTTCAAAAAAGTGGGTCAAAAAAAATCAAAAAAAACAACAGTTTAAAGAAAATGATTATATTGAAATTGGATATATAGATGGTATTAAAAAAGTATATCTATCGTAATGATAATATTGAAGATTCTATAATAATTTATAGCTATAGATTCTTCTTTATTTTTTTCTTTATAAATCCTAACTCTGTATATGCTTACAAATTCACTTAACCCAACAATGCCTAATAAACAGATTCTTGTATACGCAGTTGTATCAAGTGTTTTAATATTTCATAATTAAGGAACTACATGTTATA
>JAYEFX010000153.1:0-10258 GCA_034658775.1 Campylobacterota bacterium | reverse complement strand
TAAAAATCTTGAACGCAAAGTACAAATTGCCATTAAAGAGATACAAGACAAAGACAAAGCGATGATACATCAATCACGTTTAGCAATCATGGGAAGTATGCTCTCTATGATTGCGCATCAGTGGCGACAGCCATTAAGCAAAGTAAGTGCTATACTTATGGAGCTTGAAACCGCTACTAAATTTGGAAAATCAAATGATGCAATGTTGATTGAAACTATAGAAGAGTCCAACAAACACTTATCTTATATGTCCTATACCATCGATGATTTTAAAAACTTTTTTCAACCCGATAAGCAAAAAGTAGAGTTTCATGTTCAAGATGCTTGTAATGAAGCCATCAGTTTGATCGATGCTGCATTAAAAAGCCAAGGGATCACGTGCATCAAAACGTACCATAATCATCCTAACATATTAGGTTATGAAAGAGAGTTTGCGCAAGTGATTCTCAATATTTTATCCAATGCCAAAGATGCACTCAAACACAACAATATCAAAAACCCAAGCATATTGTTAAATATACATATGCATAACGATACTATTGTTATCACCATTGAAGACAATGCACTAGGGATTGCCACTGAACATATAGATCGTATTTTTGAACCCTACTTTACCACCAAAGAAACTCTCAAAGGTACGGGGCTTGGACTGTATATCTCAAAAATGATTATCGAGCAAAATATGGGTGGAAAATTATACGCAGAAAACATCAATCAAGGTGCAAGATTTACTATTACTTTAGAAAAAGTATCTGAGTAATATTGTAAAATTTAGATGAAAAAGACAAAAGGATAAAGATGGATGATTTAGAATTAAAACAATTAAAAAACTATACCATTTTATGTGTTGAAGATGAGGATGTAATTCGAAAAAGTGTGATTAATACACTAAAGTACTATTTCAAAGAGGTTTATGAAGCAGCCAATGGCGTCGAGGGCTTAGAGATGTACCATGAGTATAAACCGGACCTTATTTTAAGCGATATAGAGATGCCCAATAAAAATGGGATACAGATGGTTCAAGATATACGTCAAGAGGATGAATACACCATCATTATCATGCTCACAGCATATTCAAGTAAAGAGTACCTTTTTCAACTTATCAATTTGCACATCAATCATTACATTCTCAAACCAATTAATTCAGATAATTTACTCAATGGTTTACTTGAAGGGTTGCAAAATCGTTTGGAAAAAAAAGTACAGTTTACAGCAGATCTGTTTTTCGATATGAAACAAAGAGAGCTTTTATATCAAGACAGCATTATTAATTTGCGAAAAAGAGAGAAAGATTTTTTACTCTTATTGCATAACAATCAAAATACTCTGACCAATTATGCACAAATAGAACAAGAGATCTGGAAAGACAAAAGCATGAGCATGAGTGCCTTAAAAACCTTTGTTAAAGAGCTGCGTCAAAAACTTCCTGTTGATCTAATACTCAATGTTCAACAAGAGGGCTATAAACTGCAAACAATTTAGAATGTTTGTCATCAAAAACTCACCATTATCTCACTTGAATTGATTATACTGTTACATATTCAATTTAAGGAGAAAATATGTTGAAAAAAGGTTTATTACTTGCAGCAATGGCAAGTGTCGTTTTAGCAGGAAATGTTAAAATGGATCTAAATGCAAAGTATGGTGCAAATAACTTTCATACAAAAGGTGCAGTACAATTTGCTGCTTTAGTTAAAGATTATACCAAAGGAAGTGTTAATATCACTGTTCATGCGGGTTCTTCATTGGTTAAAGGAAATCCTCTAAAAGCGGTTAAAGATGGTACGGTAGCGATGACCGATATGTTTATTCCCTTTACTTCAGGTGGAGGAAAAGTCTTTGGAATCTCTGCATTGCCATTTATTGCATCAAACTATGACGAAGCATTTAATTTGTATCAAATTGCAAAACCAGCCTACGCAAAAACCGCTAAAAAATGGAATCAAAAATTCTTATATTTAGTAACGTGGCCAGCATCGGGATTTTATTCAAATAAAGCGATGACCTCTATTGCAGACTTTAAAGGGGTAAAAACACGTACGTACGATAAAAATACAGCTGCTTTTGTAAATTCAGCGGGTGGAAATGCGGTTGCACTTCCTTGGGGTGAAGTTTATTCAGCACTTCGAACAGGAATGGTAAACTCAGTAATCACCTCATCTGCTTCTGGAAAAGACGGAAAATTTTGGGAAGTATTAACTGATTTTACAAAAATCAAATACGGTTTTCCTTTACAAGCAGTATCGATCAATCTGGATTACTGGAACTCAATGGACAAAGCGCAGCAAGATGCAATGCTAAAAGCAGCTAAAGAGATTGAAGCATCACAATGGAAAGCGGCTAAAGCTGAAGATGCAAATGCTTTAAAAGTGATGGCTGAGAATGGATTAAAAATCAACGAAGCAAGTCCAGAATTACAAAAAGAATTAAATACAATTGCTCAAGATATGTTAAATAAATATCTTTTGGATGCCTCATCGGATATCAAAGCAATTTTTAAAGAATACCAAAAGTAGTCACGTGAAAACTTTTTACTCTTTTGTCTCTAAGCTCTCCTTATGGGGAGCTTATTTGGCAGCTTTGCTTGTAGTATCATTGGTAGTATTAATCTTAATCGAGATATTTATACGCCATTTTTTTGATATGTCTACAATGATTGCAGATGAATACAGTGGTTATTTGTATTTAGCTTCAATTTTTTTAGGTTTAGGCTACACCTTCCATGAAAATGCACATATCCGAATCAACATCATCACTACACGATTGGGTAAAAAAACAAATACTTTTATTGATATTATTGCTGGATTTATAACCGTAGCAGTGCTGATTTTTACCTTGTATCGAAGTGTCTTATTTACCTACGATTCGTACAGTTTTGAGATGTTATCTGAAAATGTATCCGAAACACCCTTGTATCTGACTCAAATTGTTATGCCTTTAGGATTAAGTATATTTATTCTAACCGTACTTGCCTTTGTTTTAAAAGGATTTAAAAATGATATCTGATCCTTTAACCTTGGCTATTGTCATCATCATTGTGATGTTTGCCTTTCTTCTTTCATCCATTTGGATTGGGGTTGCTTTATTGCTTACGGGTATTGTGGGGATGCTTATTTTTGAGCATAACTTACCTCCTGTTATCTCAATTTATGACAAAATTGGTGATCTTTTAGCGTCATCTTTATACGATTCACTGAACTCTTGGTCACTAGCAGCTCTGCCCATGTTTATCCTTATGGGGGAGATTTTATACAAATCCTCCATCTCCAATAAACTGCTCAATGGACTAGAACCCTGGCTAAATTATATTCCTGGAAAATTGTTGCACGTCAATGTTGCCGCTTGTTCTTTGTTTGCTGCTGTTTCAGGATCAAGTGCGGCTACCACAGCTACAGTTGGAAAGATTACACTCGAAGAGCTTAAATCCAGAGGTTACAGTAAATCTCTTGCGTTAGGATCGTTGGCGGGATCGGGTACATTAGGCTTTTTAATTCCCCCATCATTAATTATGATTATTTATGGTGTATTATCGGATGTCTCTATTGGTAAGCTGTTTATTGCAGGTATTTTACCGGGACTTTTACTGGCAACATTATATTCTGTGTACATCACAATTGTTGCTAAAATAGATAAAAATGTCGAACCAAAAATGAAAAAAACCTACACCACACAAGATAAATTAAATTCATTTAAAGATCTGTTCCCTATTTTTTCACTTATTGCCGTAGTGTTGGGTTCCATTTATGGAGGGCTAGCAACTCCAACTGAAGCTGCTGCTTTAGGTGTATTGGGTTCTATTATACTGGCCATTTCCTTTAAAAGTTTTTCTTGGGATATTTTTAAAACAGCCCTATTAAATTCGATTAAAACTACCGTGATGATAAGTTTTATTATTGCTGCAGCTGGATTTTTATCTCAAGTCATTGGCTTTTTGGGAATTGCTCGAGCCATTAGTGAATACATCACCACTTTGGGTCTAAGCCCAATGATGTTAATTTTTATCATTGGAATCATGTACATCATTTTAGGGATGATTTTAGATGGAATCTCTATTGTGGTGATGACATTGCCCATTGTATTACCCATTGTAATTCTTGCAGGCTTTGATCCTTTATGGTTTGGTATCTTTTTAGTGTTTATGGTAGAGATGTCCCAAATCACTCCCCCTGTTGGTTTTTCACTGTTTGTTATACAAAGTATCAGTGGTGAAAAAATCGGATATATCTTAAAGGCCACTTTTCCCTTTTTTATTTTAATGATTGTAGCCGTATTTCTTATCACATACTTTCCTCAAATTGTGCAGTTTTTACCCCAATATATGATAGAATAACACTAGAATAAATTAGCAAAATACAAAGGTGCCAAGCATGAAGATTCAATTAAATTGCGACATGGGTGAAGGTTTTGGACTATGGAAAATGGGAAATGATGAACTTCTCATGCCTCATATTGACATGGCCAACCTTGCATGTGGTTTTCATGCTAGTGATCCTATAACCATGACAAAATCTGTTCTTTTAGCAAAAAAACACCATGTAATCATCGGAGCGCATCCTGGATATCACGACTTAGAAGGTTTTGGAAGACGATCCATTAGTCATACAAAGCAGGAGATTAAAGCCCTAGTTTTATATCAAATAGGTGCTCTAGATGCCATTTGTAAAGCGAATGATACTGAAGTTTCCTACGTAAAACCTCATGGTGCCTTGTACAATGACATGATGAAAAATGAAGATATTTTAGACTCCATTATGGAAGCCCTTTCGTGCTACAATCAAAATATTAAATTGATGATTCTATCCACAACAAACAATGATCACTACAAAAACCTAGCACAATCTTATGGTATCGAGTTGCTTTTTGAACTTTTTGCTGATCGCAACTATTGTGATGATGGAAGTTTAGTACCACGATTACAGTCCAATGCGGTCATTCATGATTCTAAAACAATCACAAAAAGAATCAATGACATAAAAACCCATGGATACATCAAAAGTATCAACAATCAAAAACTGTATTTACAATCGGATACCATTTGCGTACATGGGGACAATGACAACGCAGTGGAGTTTGTCCAAATTTTGAAAAAAGTGATTGAGTGATGACAATTGAAGTAGCTTCTGTTGATTCCATCATTTTGTACTTTGATGATCATATTACACATGAAAATTCATTGATAGTGCAACACAACTATAAAATACTTAAAGATCAAAACAACCCTGCTCTAATTGAAATTGTCCCCTCCTATAACTCTATTTTTATCACCTATGATATCTTTAGGTATGATTTTAATTCCATTAGTAAATACATCAATAAATTGTTGCACAATGCCACTGCGCATCAGACAAGTCCCAAAGAGATCACGTACATCGATGTCTATTATGGACTTGATGTGGGGTTCGATTTACAAAAAATTGCCACACGTTCTCAAATAAGCATTGAAGAGGTGATTGCTTTACATTGTGATCGTGTTTACGATGTGTATGCCATTGGATTTTTACCCGGTTTTGCCTACATGGCAAAAGTAGATGAAAAAATTGCCACCCCACGACTGGAAACACCACGAAAAATGACACCCAAAGGATCCGTAGCCATTGCCGATGAACAAACTGCCATATATCCAAGTCAGAGTCCAGGAGGTTGGAACATTGTTGGTAAAACCACTTTTGAACTGTTTGACAAAAACCTTGAAGAGCTTTCCCCATTGAGCATTGAATCACGCGTAAAATTCAAATCCATATCCAAAGAGGAGTTTTTAAACCAAGGGGGAATCTTATGAGTGGATTTGAAGTGATAAATTCTGGTATATTTACCCTTATTCAGGATCGTGGACGATTCTCCTATACCCATTTAGGACTTAGTAACTCTGGCATAATGGATGAATACGCAGCTTTTATTGCGCATAAACTTCTTGATAATCCCATGGATACAAATCTGCTTGAAATTGCTTTTAGTCATGTAGTATTTAAAGCTACCTCAACTACATCCATTGCGATCACTGGGGCTCGTTGTGAGTTTTTTATAAACGATATCGCTTTACCTCTTTGGCAAACCTATGAGGTTCATGATTCAGACATCATTAAAATAGGAAAAATACTTGAAGGGCAAAGAGTATACATTGCAGTGAAAAATGGTTTTGATATCCCAAAAGAGTTTGGAAGCAATGCAACCTCTATTAAAGAGTCTTTAGGTGGGCTTGATGGTAAAAAAATATCTTCTGGGCATTTTATTCCCTACACTGCACACCATAAGCATATCATCCAACGATTGCAACAAAAACATACCCCCTCTTACGATGAAGAGATCTTAACATTACGTGTCGTACTTTCCTATCAGCACAACAGCTTTACACAAGAGGAAAAAGATATTTTCTTTTCCAGCACCTACACAATTTCAAGAGACTTTAATGCCATGGGGTGCAAATTAGACGGTCCTAAGATTCAATCATGCCTCAAAGGAATTATATCTGAGGGGATCGCGTATGGTGCCATACAAATACCACCCGATGGTCAACCCATCATACTTCTTAAAGATCGGCAAACCATTGGAGGCTATCCAAAAATTGGCTCGGTGCTGCACATTGATTGTTTTAAATTAGCACAAAGAAAAGTGAATACAAAAGTACAATTTGAGCCAATTGACATTGAATTTGCCCAAGAAAAACTAAAAGAGTTTTACAAAACGTTTAGATAATTACTCATGTGCACTTAAAAGATCAGGTTTGGCAAAATAATACCCTTGTGAATAATCCACATCCAAATCCCTTAGAATTTTAAAAATGTTTTCATTCTCAACATACTCAGCAACAATTTTGATATTTTGTTTTTTGGCAAACACAATAATTGTCTCAACCACATTTAGTGAATAACTATCGTGTTCTATATTTTTAATCAAACTTGCATCTATTTTTAAAATGTCCGGTTGATAATCAAGCAAACGTTCAAAATTTGAATATCCTGCTCCAAAATCGTCTATGGCTATTTGTACCCCATACTCTTTTACATCCATAATAAATGTTTTGATCAATTCAAAATCTTTAATTACCTCATCTTCTAAAAGTTCAAAAACCAACCTTGATGCTTGCTCTTTGTACTGTTCTAAAAGCTGAAAGATTTTTTCTCGAATAAATACTTTTTCTATATCCAGTGCAGATAAGTTAATGCTTATATCTTTTGTTGTTTGATTCAATGCATCAAATGAATTATCCAAAACAATAGAGGTGATTTGCGTATAATACTTCCCTTTCTTAGAGATATCAAGAAAAAAATAAGGGCTTAACACTTTATCTTCTTCATCCACTAAGCGTACCAACGATTCATATTTATCGATCTCTTGTGTTGCATTGTTAACAATAGGTTGAAAATACGAAATAATTTTTTTATCTTCAATCGCTTGACGAATCATTTGTAAAACTATAAAATTCTTTCCAGCTTGTACTTGCTCTTTTTCTAAATAATCACTGGCTATAATAAAATCACTGTTGTTTAATAAAATCTCTTTTAAACCATGCTTTGCATTTTCGATACTGTTTTTCCCATACGATACACTAACAACAACTGATATATCATACTGCAATTCACCAATATCCAAACGTGCAGAATTTACTATTTTTTGAAATTCTTTTACTTGTATAATCAAGTTATCTATGCCTATCACACAATTTGCCTTATCTTTAGCAAAAGCATATTCACCATCACCCAAAACAAATGTTTTTTCAAAAGTACATCGTTGAGGCATGTACTCCAATAACTTATGTGCAAATTTTTGCTCAATTTCTACGGATAATTGTTGTCCATAAAATTTTTCTATGTCATCAAAGCGCTCAATTTTAACCAATATAACAATTGCTTCATCTACTGAACCTACTAAATCATAAAATTGTTTTTTAGGATTCATGACATCCGTTACATCATCTCTTAATGCAATATATTCAAGAATATTACCATCTTGATCTAAAATTGGCTGTATAGTAGTTTTGACATAGTAACTTTTATTATTTTTGGATTTGTTGCGAAGTATACCTTGCCAAGCTTTTTTATCTACTTTGATTGTGTCCCAAATCTCTTGAAATAATGTTGATGGATTGTCAGGATGGCGAACAATATTATGCGCTTGCCCAATCAGTTCCTCTCTTGGATACCCTGATATCTTACAAAATTCATCATTAACATAAGTAATAATTCCTTTTAAATCGGTTTTAGAAACAATCGAACTTGCATCGGTCGCATTTTGATATTGTTCCAAGAAGTACAAATTCTTTTTTACCTCTTGTTGTAATTTAATCGTAGCAACAACTTTTTCCAATACACCTAAAAACTGTTCCATATTAACTGGTTTGAGTAAATAGCCTTCAACACCAAGCTTAATACTGTCCATAAAGTATCCTGATTCATTATACGCTGAAAGTACCAATATTGGTATATTTTTATTAATAGTTCGGATTTTTTCAATCATCTCAATACCATTTAGTTTAGGCATATTGATATCCGTAATAATTAGATCAAATTGATCTTCTTGAAATGCATTAAATCCATCTTCACCATCAACAGCAACCCTAACCTCTTTAAAGAATTCATTAAACATCACAAGAGTTGTTTGTCGCGCCTCTGGATTATCTTCAACATATAAAAGTTTAATTTGTTTTGAATATTTCACAATGTTACTTAAATTATCCATTTTTTAACTCCCCTAATATTATGGTAAATACTGCACCGTATTCATTATTGGCAACATTCAACTTACCTTCACAGTGTTCTTCAATAATTGTTTTACTCATGTACAATCCCAATCCGGTACCATCTTTTTTTGTTTTTGTTGAAAAATAGGGATTAAAAATATTATTTATAATATCTTGTGGTACGCCACCACCATTATCACTTACTTCCAATACACACAGCCCCTCTTGTTCATATGTTTTGATTTTTATAAAAGGCTCATCAATATTATTATCAATCAAAATATCTTCTGAATTTTTAACCAAATTTAATATCACTTGCTTAATTTCATTAGGATAGCTATTAAAACTTTTTTCACAGTTTAATTCTTTATCAATACTAATATTTTGATTGACAATTGAGCTTTCAATAATAGCCAATACAGAATGAACCAGCGTGGTATAATTTGTCTCCCTCTTCTCTTTATTGGGTTTAAAAAATTCTCTAAAGTCATCTATGGTGGTACTAAGATGTTGTGCATAATCAGTTATATTTTGAGTTTGTTCCAAAGTTGTTTTTTCATCACTTGTACCCAAACGTGCTTTAACGTTCAATGCCATACTAGCACTATTAATCGCAGACAAAGGTTGTCTCCATTGATGGGCAATCATGCTAATCATCTCACCCATTTGAGCCAAACGTGATTGGTGAAGCATCTGTTGATCTTTTTGCTTAGTTTTTTCTACCTCTTGTTCTACCTCTTTTTCTAAATTTTCATTTAGATGTTGCAACTTCTCGGATTGTATTTTCAGCTTTGTATTTGCCTCTTCAAGTTTCTTTTTATGTGTAATATCTTGACGAATTGCAGAATATCCAATTTTTTCTTTCTTCTCATTGTACATAGGGGAGATAACTGCGTAAACCCAATACGTTATCCCTCCATTAGCTCTGTTTTTAATCTCTCCTGACCAAACCTTATCTTGTGTTAAATCATTCCACAGTTTTTTGAAAAACTCTTTTGGCATATCGGGATGCCGAATGATATTATGACTGCTTCCAATAAGTTGCTCTTGAGCGTAACCTGCCTCTTGACAAAACTTTTTACTGGCATAAACAATATTTCCATGCAGATCTGTTTTAGATGCAATAACATTTTTATCAAAATCATCAAAAAGATCTGCAAAATTCTCACTTAACAATTCATTTTTTTGATTAAATTCTTTCTCTCTTTTTACTAATACATACGTATAAAAACCCAACAATAAAAACATCAAGACAATTATAGGAATAATAACTTTTGTTCGAGAAAAATACATTTGATTAAAATCCTTCTCTAGAGGTGTAATAATTTCCAATACCCCTCTCTTATCTCCAAGTTTCCATTTATTGCTTTCCCAGTCCTTAAGCTTATGGGAATTATGGCAATCCACACAAGTTGATTGCACCAGATAATCAGCAATCGCCACACGAAGAACAGGCTTTCCATCAATAATATCTTTTTGAATATAAAGTCCATCTTTGTTTTTTTCAACTTCTAAAATAGCTTTTTTTTGAAAAGGGGTTAGTACTCGATCTTTTCTATTTAAAAAAGGATAGTTACTGTA
>JAYEFX010000152.1:0-10262 GCA_034658775.1 Campylobacterota bacterium | reverse complement strand
CATCATTAAGATCTTCAACACTATCGAACAGCAGTCCGTCCATCATTTTTTTACCATCGTCAAATTGACCTTGACGAAGTGCCCATATAAATATTCCAAGCAGCGTAAAACTTACAATTACACCTACTACTAATTCAAGCCATAATATATTTGTCATCTGTTTATTTCCTTTTTTTGATTCTCATGGAGTTCCCTACAACCAATAGCGAACTTAAACTCATTGAAAGTGCAGCTACTAGTGGTATAACGTATCCAGCCATTGCAATAGGAATAGTGATAATATTGTACACCAATGAGATACTTAAGTTTTGTTTGATAAAACCAAACGTACGTTTTGAGATGTAAAAACTCTCTTGAAGACCTTTTAGCGAATCATTTAATATCACCACATCACTAATGGCAATGGAGATATCTGCCCCATTTCCCATGGCAATAGCTACATCACTTCGTGATAATGCCAAGGCATCATTCACTCCATCTCCTGCCATCACTACGGTTTTATCGTTTTTCTTAAGTTGATTGATGTAGTTGGCTTTATCTAAAGGGGTCATGTGTGATTCATAGTTGTCTATACCTATGTCTCGTGCAATTTTTGCAGCAACATTTGCATTGTCACCTGTAAGCATGATAGGGGTGATGTTATGGTTCTTAAAATATTCTATAAGCTGCTTCGCATGAGGTTTTATAGTATCTTCAAGATCAAAACTTGCCATCACCACATCATTGATTGTAAAGGCATAGCTTGTGTAATCATTATCTTCATTGTCTTGAAGTTTTCCACCAAAGAGTGGCAATGTTTTATACATACACGAAAGTCCAACAGCAGGAATTTGTTCGATATTGTGAAGTTCTAGATGCTTTAAGTTCTCAAAATTAGCATTTAAATACCGTTTGATGGATTGACTCACCGGATGGGTAGAACTGTCCGTTAGACTGAATAAAAGATTAAGTTCCTCTTGATTCATATCCGAAATTTGAGCATTGACGACGCTTAGTTTTCCTTGGGTTAATGTACCTGTTTTATCTAAAACTATGGTGTCTGCTTTGGCAAATGTTTCAATAAATTTTGCTTCTTTAAACAATAAACCTTTTTGTGCCAACCAACTTACTCCTACCAAACTGGCAATTGGGGTTGCTAGTGCCAAAGCACAAGGACATGCAATAACAATTACGGAAATAGCAATAATAAGTGCTGATTCAAAATTTCCTTCATAAAAATACCACCCTGCAAAACTGATCATTGCAAGGGATAAAATAATCACTGAAAAATACTTTGAGAGTTCATTTGCCGTGTTTTCAATTTCCGGTTTGGACGCAAGCGAATCTTCTAACAAACTCACAATTGAGTTAAGTGTAGAGTTTGCATAATTTTTACTTGCTTCGTAGCGTATAACATTACCCGTATTGATTGTTCCACTGTAGATAGTATCCCCTTGTTTTTTTAGTACGGGCAGTGATTCTCCAGAGATTGAACTCTCATCAAAAGTGGTACTGCTAGCTTGAAGTTCCCCATCCACGCTGGCTTTTTCACCTGTTTTTACCTCCAGTATATCGCCTATTTTGATTTGATCTAATGCAATGGTTTTTTTACCACTGTCTTCTATGACAGTAGCTTCGGTTGGAATTTGAGATTTGATTTTATCCATGGTGTCTACTGCACCTTTTTTTCCAATCACTTCTAAATATTTACCCACTAAAACAAACGTAATAATCATCGCAACCGAATCAAAATAGCTGTGCCCTTCACCACCAAACAATACATAAAGTGAATAGATATACGTTAATGTAGCTCCTGCAGAAACCAAAAAATCCATGTTGACAATTTTATTTTTCAGTCCAAAATAGGCACCTTTAAAAAATATCCAGCCTGAAAAAAACAGTACAGGAGTAGAAAAAATAAACTCAGCCATATGTACAAGTTGAATCATCTCCTCTTTCATGCCTGTAAAAAAACCGGTGTATTTAGCCACTCCGATCATCATGATGTTCATGCTTCCAAAAACAGCAACACTCATGCGCAACATGTAATCACGATTTTTCTTAGATGATGCTAGCTCACCTTCACTTTGATCATAAGGGTAGGCGTTGTATCCAATGCTACGTATCTTATGGATGATGGAAGATAAAGCAATAATCTCCTCATCCCAGATAATTTTTGCTTTGTTATTGGTAAAATTGATGCTTACATCTACAATCCCATCCGTATCGTGCAGCACTTTTTCATTTAACCAAATACACGCAGCACAATGGATCCCTTCGATGATGAGATCAACTTGTGAAAAGCCATCGGGTGTGGTTTTGATGTAACGTTGTTTAAAACTTTCCATATCAAAATTTTGACTGTCATCACTCGTAACAATAGGGGGTGCAATCGTATTGTTCCCCATCTTATCGTAAAAACTTTCGAGGCCATCATCTTTGAGCAGGTGATACACCCCTTGGCAACCGTTACAACAAAAAAAGAGTTCTTTATCCTCTTTGATCATCACACTATCATCAAACTCTAAATGACAATGGGTGCATTTTACTTGGGACACTGAAATACTCCTAGATCTCTATTTTTAACTACCTTATCATAAGTATTAACACAACCATTCATGCAGATGTATATTCCATCAAGCGAGCAATTTTTCAAATAACCATAGGCACTGCATAGATTTGAAGTGGCTTCAATAGGTTCTATACTAAAAGGTTGCATCGCTCCTGTAATAATTATTATTTTATTTTTTATTTTTTTACTAAGATATTCTGCAGTGATGTTCATGGTATCGGTTCCATGTATAAGTATAATTTTATTGGCTTTTGAATTTTGAATTTTTTTAAGTATTTTTTTTCGATCATGCTGTGTTAGTTCTAAACTGTCTTTATGGATAAGACCTATAATATTAGGGAGGGCAGAACTTTTCATAAAATATTTGAAAATAGTTTTTAATGCATTATTATTTTTGGAGACCTCAAGTTTTCCTAAAATAGGATTGTATATTTTATTAAATGTTCCACCTGTGTTGATTATTTCTATTTTATTCAAATTGATTTCACCCTTTTAGTTATAATATGGTAATATACTTATACCAAACCAAAGCAAAACAGCAGGTTAAAAAAAATATATATTTTGGAGTGTTATGCATGATGGAACATAATGTTGAATTACTAAAAAATATTACGGTACTTTACGCTGAAGATGAAAAACCCCTCCGTGATGTCACAACACATATTTTAAAAGGTTTTACAAAAATGCAACATATTGCATTTGACGGGCAAGAGGGCTTGGACCTTTTTAAAAAATATAAAGACGATATTGATATTGTTATTACGGATGTTAATATGCCCAAACTTAACGGTCTGCAGATGACAAAAGCGATTAAAGAGATAAATCCACACATTCCTGTCATTGTTGCTACGGCATTTTCAAATACAGAATACCTACTTGAAGCGATTAATTTAGGTGTTGATAAATATGTTTTAAAACCCGTAGATATCAAAAAGCTTTTACAAGTGATGAGTCAATCACTTTTATACCATGAATTAAAAGAGTTGTACACAGATAGTTTAACGGGTCTATCTAACCGTAATAGACTTAAAAAGGATTTAGATCAAACACCTGAAGATTTGATGGCATTGATCAATATAGATAAATTTTCTACAATTAATGATCTGTATGGTGAGGTTAATGGAGATAAAATTCTTAAAAACTTTTCCAGACAATTAAAAAAATCTTTTTCCCAAGATGATTATGATTTGTATCGTGTGGAAGGGGATAAATTTGCCGTAATTGCAAAAAATTATCTAAAAGATATGAATCAATTTAAAGAAGAATGTCGACAGTTTTCTGATATTGTGCATACAATGTATTTGGATATTGAGGGAAATGAGGTGGATATTAATATCACTATTGGATTGGCTAAAAGTAAAAATAGTGATGCTTATATTCATACTCAAAGGGTGATTAATTATGCACGAAAACGATTTGAAACAATTATGGTGTATGATGAATCGTTTAATATTAAAGAGTCTTTTCAAGAAAATATTATTTGGGTAAAAAAGATTAAGAATGCATTGGATAAAGATCAGTTTAAGGCCTATTTTCAACCTATAGTTGATACTCAAACTAAAGAGGTATATAAATACGAAGCACTTATTCGTTACATTGAAGAGGATGGAAGTGCAACATCTCCGTATAAGTTTTTGGAGATTGCAAAAAAAGCAAAGCTTTATTCTTTTATCATTCGTGTTATGATTAAAGAAGCCTTACATTTAATAAGAACAAAAAATAAGCGTGTAGCCGTAAATATATCGTTTGACGATATTGCTTCAAAAGATACTGTCGAATACATACAAGAGTTGCTTGAGGCCAATAAAGATATTATTGATAAGTTAGAGTTTGAAATATTAGAAAGTGAAGAGATTGGTGATTTTGATGCTGTACAAAGATTTATTACCATGGTTAAAGCACTTGGGTGTAAAGTAGGTGTGGATGATTTTGGTGCAGGGTATTCAAATTTTAATATGTTGGTAAATCTTGAAATTGATTTTGTAAAAATTGATGCCAGTTTGATTAAACATATTGATGAAAATAAAGATTATGAGATTATAGTGGGAACCATTGTTGATTTTACCAAGAAATTTGGTTTTGATACGGTTGCCGAGTTTGTAAGCAGTCAAAGCATCTATGATAAGGTAAGTGAATTAGGCATTAGCTATTCTCAGGGGTATTATTTTGCCCCACCTATATCGTATGATGAGGTGGAGTAAAATATCAGTTTAGCCAGTTATTGATTAATTCTTTTTTACTAAAAAGTTTTGATTTTAACATTGTGGCTTTTGCAACACTAATAAGATTTGATGATGCAGTTTTTAAGTCATCATTAATGATAAAATAATCGTATCTATCCAATGCGTTGATCTCCAGTTTTGCATTTTGAATACGTTTGTTAATCACCTCTTGCGTATCTGTATTTCGATTGTCTAATCGATGTTGCAATTCACTAAGAGTTGGAGTAGTGATAAATACTGAAGTGGTTAAGTGTGCTAATTTCTCTTGCACAATATCATGCCCTTGTACATCAATATCAAAAATAACCAACTTACCGTCATTGACAGCATCCATTATAGGTTTAAGTGATGTTCCATAATAATTATCATGTACTTTAGCCCACTCTAAAAAGTTTTCATCTTTAATATCGTGTTCAAATTGTTCTTTGGAAACAAAATTATAATCAATTCCATCTTGTTCCCCTTCCCGTATACCGCGAGTTGTTGTGGAGATGGAAAAATAATAATTGTTAATCTCTTTATAGAGCTCTTTAAGAAGTGAGGATTTCCCACAACCACTGGGTCCAGAGATGACGAGAATTGCGCCTTTTGTGTTGTGTGTTTGTATATCTAATCCTTTAATGTAAGATGCAGATGAATATCATTTCCATCGGCTAAATTATCAATAATACTTTGGTCAAGTTTTTGCAATAATGGACGCAGTTCACTCAGAGCAAACTTATTGAGTGTTAATTGAATGGTTTGTGCTTCTTGATTATTTAGATTATCATCAAACTCATACTCTTTAACATCATCAATTGCTTTATCGATAATATCGGCTAAATCAACCCAGTCCTCTTTAGATAGCTCTTCAGGGGAAGAGATATTGATTTTTTTAAAAAAATCATCATTGACCTCAAGCATATTTTGTAACTTTGACAACTCTTGCGAATCCAAAACATTTCCATTGGTTAAATCTTCAGTTGGAGTTGAATAATGGATTATGGATTCATCATGTGTTTCTTGAATATCATCAATATCATCTACAATAGAATCTGCTAAATCTTCAAGATAGGATACAGCTGGATCGGTTTGTTTGTTTATATCTACGTAGACAGGATTTTGGTGACTGACTTGATATTGTTTCTCTTTTTCATCATTTTTTTCAATAATTTGGATCTGTTCTAATAAAATTGATTCTAAGATTGAAGGTAAAAAAGGTCGTGGTATGATAAAGTCTTGAGCTTTCTCAAAAGGCAAGTCTTGTGATGTAATGGCACCTAATTGTTTTGAATACTGTTTAATCAAATTAAAATGATCATCTATAAATTGATCATCTACGATAATCAAATCACTCTCTTGTTTAATGTAATTGTTGTCAAGTACGGTTAAGTTTATGTTTAGTTTATTACACACCAGTGTAAAAATTTTTATTATAACTTTTTCTTGGCTTACTAAGATAATATTTATCATTTTAATTGAATTAACTCCATGTTTTCAAGTTTGTATACTTTATCACAAGCAAAAGCGAGCTCCTCTTCATGCGTTACAAGCAGCATGCAAGATTGGTTTTTTTGAACAAAATTAAACAATACATCCATCACTTCATCAGCCGTTTGTTTATCAAGATTTCCTGTTGGTTCATCTGCAAATATTACTTTTGGTTGCTTACTCAAAATTCTTGCAATGGATAAGCGTTGTTGTTGTCCACCACTTAACTCTCCAACACCTTGATTCATCACATGATCAATGCCCAACTGCTTGAGTAGTACTTCATCGATGGATGTTTCATCACAAAGAAGTTGTGCTATGTGTAAATTTTCTTGTGCATTAAATCCTCTAAATAGATAATGTGCTTGAAAGATTATACCAAAACTAAGTCGTCTTATGCTTAAAAGATCATTGTTTGATAGAGTGTATAAATCTTGATTACGGTAGTTTACTGTACCACTGTTTGGTTTTAATAAAGAGGAGAAAATATTCAACAGAGTTGATTTTCCTGTTCCACTTGCACCTATGATCGCAATTGATTCACCAGGGTTAATGCAAAGGTTGATGTTTTTAAAAAGTGGGTAGTCAAAATTGTGAGAGATCTCCTTTGCTTGAAGCAAAGGAGAGGGTAAATGTTGATTTTGAGTATCGTTCAACATTTGAGATTGGCTTATTTAGCCATTTGTGCTGCTACTTCTGCTGCGAAATCTTCTTCTTTTTTCTCAATTCCATCACCAAGTTCGTATCGTACGTATTCTACAAGTTGGATAGAAGCATCGGTGTCCGCAATAGCTTGCTCAACAGTTTTGCTATCGTCCATAATGTACGTTTGGCTTAACAATGCATGCGTTCCATCTAATTGAGTATTGTCTTCAATAAATCGTGCAATTTGACCAGGGATAATTTTGTCCCAGATTTTTTCAGGTTTACCTTGTGCTTTTAATTGTTCTTTCATTTCATCTTCAGCAATCTTTAAAGCTTCATTGGTTAACTGACATCGACTTACAAATTGAGGAATTCTTTTTTCAGGTTTTCCTAATCGGTGTAATTCAATGTTTAATTTTTCAATATCGGCAATAATTGCTTTGTTTTCAGATTCAACAAAATCAGCGCTTAAGTCTTTGTAAGAGATAACTGTTGGTTTCATTGATGCTGCGTGCATTGCAATTTTTCGCAATAAACCAGCAGTTTTTTCTTTTGCTTCAGGTGCACAAGTAGCTGCTAATACAACTCCTACTTTACCTAAATGAACGTAACCGTTTACAACACCCGCATCCGTAGAAACAGTAATCATTTTTCGTGCAATGATGTTTTCACCAATGGTAGCAATATTTGAGTTTAAGTACTCTTCAAAATTTACACCATCAATGCTTGTTTGATTTAACTCTTCTGTTGTACTTACACCTGTTGCTTGAACATGCGCAGTAATGTTGTCTTTTAAGTTAATAAAAGCATCATTTTTTGCGACAAAGTCTGTTTGAGAGTTGATCTCTGTCATTGTAACTTTGGTGTTGTCCTCATTTACTAAAATAGAGATAAGACCTTCAGCAGCAACATTTGAAGATTTTTTAGCAGCTTTTGTAAGCCCCATCTCTCTTAAATGTTTAGATGCCGCGTCTAAATCGCCATTACACTCATTAAGTGCTTTTTTACAATCAAGCATACCTGCACCAGTTTTCTCTCTTAATTCTTTAATAAGTTTTGGAGTAGATCCTGCCATGATTATGCCTCTTTAGTTTCAGTTGCTTCAGCAGCTTCTGGCTCTTTTTCACCTTCAACTACAGCTTCTTCAACTACTTGTGCTACTTCTTCTTGGCTTGCAGGAACTACTTCTTGGACATCTTTTCCAGAAGCTTCCGCCAATGATGCTTTACCTTCATTCATTGCTGCTGCCATTTCGTTACAGAACAATTGAATTGATCGGATTGCATCATCGTTTCCTGGAATTGGAAAATCAACAACATCTGGATCACAGTTTGTATCCAATGGAGCAATTACAGTGATTCCAAGTCTTCGTGCTTCTGCAATAGCAATTTTTTCTTTTGCTGCATCAAGAACAAACATCATGTCTGGAAGATTTTTCATCTCTTTGATTCCACCAAGATAGTTTTCTAATTTAATCTCTTTTCTTGAAAGCATCAATGCTTCTTTTTTAGTTAAAAGATCAAATTGACCTTCCTCTTTCATCTTTTTAATAATCTCTAATTTTCGAATTGATTTTTTGATTGTTCCGTAGTTTGTTAACATACCACCAAGCCATCTGTGATTTACATAAGGCATACCACAATCAATTGCTGCTTTTTTTATCGCTTCACTTGCTTGTCTTTTTGTTCCAACAAACATCATTGTTTGACCTTCAGCTGCTCTGTCTCGAACAACAGTATACGTGTATCTGAAGTATCTTAATGTTTTTTGTAAGTCAATAATGTAGATATTCTTTCGTACACCGAAAATGAATTTTTTCATTTTTGGATTCCATCTTCTTGTTTGGTGTCCAAAGTGTACACCACATTCTAATAAGTCTTTCATAGTTACCATAACTACTCCTTGTAAATTTTAATTTTGGGTTTAGCCTCTGTGTCCCTTAACGAAAAACGCAACCCAATCTAGGATTGACACATGTGAGGTGCTTAAACACAATGCAATATTGTGAATAAGAGACGCGATTATACTCAAAAGATTTTTAAATTCACTTTAAATAGAATAATGTTTTCACTATTAGCTAGTTTTTAGATAATGTTTTGTAATATAATCGTAATAGAATATGTAAATGAAATAATGTAGGAATTTTAATGATTGAAAAGCACTTGCTAAAAGAGCTTACCATACTTTATGTCGAAGATGATATTGCAATACGTGAGGGTATTGATAAAATATTATCTTCTGTTGTAGGGGAGGTTGTCTTAGCTGGAAATGGACTTGAGGGTCTGGAATTATATAAAAAGCACAAACACATTGATCTGATTGTTACGGATATTAATATGCCAAAGATGGATGGTCTTACTATGTGCCAAAAGATCCGAGAAATGGATATCTCTATACCTGTAGTAGTTACTACTGCACACAATGAAATGGATTTTTTATCTCAGGCTATTGAAGCAGGTGTGAGCAGTTATTTAATGAAGCCAGTAGATGCCTACAAACTTGTGCAAGATATTATGCGTATTAGTGAACCACTTTTTTTAAAGCGTGAACTTGAAGTGATGAATGACAGTTTAGAACAGCGTGTTGCTGATGCAATTGCTCAAAATATACAAAAAGATATTTTGATTCAAGAGATTGTAGAGTTTCAAAATAACATGATTGTTGTTTTTGATAAGCACTGTGTCCCTTTATTTGCCAATAAATCATTTCTAAAGGTTATTCATGTTGAAAACCTTGAGGATATGTTGAAAAAATATCAAAACTTTGAAAGTATTATGATTGATAATGAAGATTATTTCCATCCTTCAGCATTTAACAACGATAAAAACTGGCTAGAAAATTTACTTTCTGTTGATCCAAAAAATAGAGTTATTGCAATACTTGAGATCGATACATTTGAACCTAAAGCATATTTGGTCAATCTTTATTACAATGAAAACAGTGAACATTGGATTTGCAATTTTTCTGAATTTACACAAATTGCAGTTGAAAAATCGATGTACAAACATAAAGCATACACGGATGAATTAACGCAAATAAACAATCGTGCAAAATTTAATTTAGAGTTTACGCGTGAACTTCAAACTTCAAGTAAAATTTCTGATTATGCTTTGTCTGTGCTTATTTTTGATATTGATCACTTTAAAAAATTTAACGATACTTATGGTCACGATATTGGGGATAAAATTTTAATGCAATTAACTGAAATGCTTGCATTAAAAGTGAGAAATCGTGATATCTTTGCACGTTGGGGTGGTGAGGAGTTTGTTATTTTACTACCCGTAACAAAATTGGAAGAAGCACAAAAGGTAGCTGAACATTTACGTCAAGCCATTGAAGAGCATCTCTTTTACAATAACCTAAAGGTTACATGC
>JAYEFX010000151.1:0-2041 GCA_034658775.1 Campylobacterota bacterium | reverse complement strand
CTTTAGTCAAAACTTTTGGCATATTTTTTGTTGCCATGGGTATTTTTATGAGTATTATTGCTTATTTATATTTAAAGGAGCAAAAAAATATCTTGCATCAACAACTGTTTTCCATCATGAAAGAGTTTAATTTCGATTTTAAGAATCCAAATTTAAGCATGGATATCCTACCTAAAAATACACAACATCAAACTATGCATCTGCACATTAAAGATAATGAAGTTTTTGCTTTGTTTCCTATTAATAAAATTAATGACAAAGTTTTAAAAGTAATTTATCCCCATAAAATGTACAAAAAGAAGCTGGGTGATATAGAGCTAAAAATACTCTGGATTTATCTTTTATCCCTTTTATTTTTAGGTGTTTTTTCATTAATTTATTCTTTGTATGCTTTAAAGCCCATGAAAAAAGCTCTTCATCTTATGGACGAATTTTTTAATGATATTGTTCATGATCTGAATACTCCCATCACTTCTATTTTATTAAATGCCAATTTTTTATCCAAAACATCTCCCAGTCAAGAGATAGAAAAAATAGAACTCAGTGCAAAGAGAATCTCCAGCTTGTATAAAAATTTTGAACTTATTAATGAGAACTTCAATGAACAATATACGCACACAATAGATCTCATACCTCTTGTACAAAACAGAGTTGACTATTATCAAAAGATCTACACGGATATCCAATTTAATATTGAAGGAGATAGTTTTTACATTGACCTACCCAATGAGAGCCTTACACGTATCTTAGATAATATTATCTCAAATGCCTGTAAATACAATACTTCACCCAATCAAGTTTTTATTAAAATACACAACCATAGCCTAAGTATCCGTGATACGGGTATCGGTATGAAAGAACCCCAAAGAGTATTTGAACGCTATTATAAAGAGAGCCATAGAGGAATTGGCATTGGGATGAACATTGTGAAAAAACTGTGTGAGGAACTTCATATTAACATTGAGATTAAAAGTCAACTTACTGTTGGTAGAGAAATCATTTTAACCTTCAAGATGAAGTAACACTTGAGTAACACTTCCATCGTATACTTTCACTATAAAACAATACAAAGGATACATTATGAAACCAAGTAAACTACTTATCACACTAGCACTGTTAAGCAGTATGTCACTGTATGCTGCTGAAGAGCCAACTCAACCAGAGGAAACAGCTGAAACACAAGAAACTGTCCAAGAGGCTCCTGAAGAAAATGAAGACGCTTCCCAAGAGGTAGATTTTGCAATAGAGCAAGCAACATCTGTGTATGGACTGATCGAATTAGCAGATAACGTTAAACCTCAATATCGATACAAAGTGATGAATGCAATCAAAACCCAACTTAAAGAGCAAGCGCATGCTAATCGAGAAGAGATGATTGACCTTATGACTCAAACCATGGAACAAAAACAAACACAGTCCAGAGAACATAAAGCTTCAATGCTACAAAGTGATCCAATGGCAGCAATGGTAACTACCAAAACAGGTCCTCGAGGAGGATTTAATCCTGCTGGAGCATCCAGAGGTGAAGGTTCACAATCTTCAGGAATGGGTGCTATGGGGATGAGTACCCCTGCAGGTGCAACACCAGGAGCTAATCCTGCTGGTCCTAGTAGTCCTAGTGGTGGTATGGGTGGAGGTATGAGATAACATGCTTGCACAGTATTTAAAACTCATCATCCTACCCATATTGGGAATAACATTATTAAGTGGCTGTGCAACAAGCAGTTATGATGAAGATCTCGATGGAGTTAAAAATAAAAAAGATTTATGTTTAGGAACACCACAAAAAGCAATCGTAGATAAGTATGGATGTGCTTTAGACAATGACAAAGATGGTGTAATTGATCTGTTTGATCAATGTCCTAATACCCCTTTTATTGATCTAACCAATGCAAAAGGGTGCAGTATAAAAAATTAAGATAAGGGAGTGTTCCCTTATCTAGCTTCTTTTATCGCCTCTAGAGCCGCTTCATAATCTGGTTCTGCCGTTACCTCTTCAACAATCTGTTTATACACCACTTCACCACTTCGATCAACCACA
>JAYEFX010000150.1:0-2048 GCA_034658775.1 Campylobacterota bacterium | reverse complement strand
TTAAATATTATGGGGACAAATGATGAGTTTTTTTCACAAGGTACCTATTTAAATAAAAAGTACAAAGTGAGTGGAAATGGAATTGATAGACTAAAAAAATATAAAAACGCCAAGGTAGTTGTTTTATCAAAAGCAAAACATGACCTAACATTAAACATCTATGTTAAAGATGAGATTCTAACTTTTTTAAAACTATGGAGTAGAGAATAACTTCTCTACTTTTTCCCTTTTGGTTTAAAAACCTTAGCTACTTCTTTAGCGTACTCAAGTTGTGTTGTAATACCAACACATGAACAGTTGATTTCAGATAAAACATACGTATCCTTTCCATCTTTATCGTAGTCCATAATATAGTCCATAGTCCAAAGTAATGGATAATTTTGACCTGCTAAATATGGTTTCAAATCTTTAAGACCTGCTTTTGTAAGAGCCATTACATCTTTCCACTTAGCATCTTCTGGAGACTCATATTTATACTTAGCTCCAGAAAAAAGAGTGGCTGAAAACTCACCCTCTTGAGGTTTTTTATGTACAACAGATACTGCTTTATTATTTACAAGAAGTACTCTAATCTCACCCTCTGCAATTCTTTCTAGGTATCTGCAACCAACAAAACCTGCCTTCCCTTGGAAGTATGCTGCATTTTCATCATCTAGCTCAAAATTCACTTCAAATTTATGTAAAAATTCATTAATATCATCATAATAGAATTTTTCATTATTAACCGCTTCAACGGTAAAGATAGAACCATCATCTTTCTTAGAGACAAGATAGACACCTTCACCCGTTGAACCATAGTTTGTTTTAAGAACTCGGATACCATATTTGTTTAGATCTTTTGGAAACTTACTTACAAAATCTGTATATGTATGGTAAAAATACGTATCTTCATCTCCAAGAACTGTTCCTTTTAATTTAGCAAGAATATCTTTAAAATCAAGGTTAATCATAACATCAGGGTGAGTATGCACTTCAACACCATAGTTAGATAGTGCCTTCAAAAACTGAAAGTACTCATCTACTTGTTTTAAATTACCTGGGTTAATTCTACTAATCACAGAGTGTGCATTCTCTTTTAAATAGTCCAATAGTTCATATTTTTTATTTGGTCTATAAAAAACAATCTCTCTTTCTCTGTCAGTTACTTTTCTAATTTCACTAAGTATGGGTTTTGAGTCTGGTCTAAAGCCATCAAAACCTTTATCAGTACCTTTTGCATATTCAATGATAAATATCTTATTTCCCATATTTATCTCCTTAAAATTATTAATTTACAATACTGTTTTATTGTATGTAAATTATAAATTTATTAAATAACATTTTGGTTACATGCTAGATATTTCAACAAAATTAAAAAAAATATTTTAATGGAAAATAAAACTATTTGTATCTTTTAAAAAACCACATAAAAGCAAACATCAATCCTGGTGTTTTTGCTTTGGTTTCATCGTAAATAAAATCTTCTGCTACGCTTAAAGGCAAATACTCCAACTCTATTTGCTCTGTATGAATACCCCCACCTTCATGTACTTTCATGCTCTGATCCACCTGTGCAAAATACAGATGTTGTTTAGATCCACTTACTCCAACATTGGTAAAAAATGAGGTTATTTTTTCAATTTTATGAAGAGGGACATTGTATCCACACTCTTCATCAATCTCCTCTTTAGCAATCTGCACTAAAGAGCATTGTTTATCCACAATACCTGCACACAACTCATACGTAAATAAAAAATTTGAGTCCGTAAGGTGTACAGGCGGGCGGAATTGTTTGACTAAAACAAAGGCTTGTTTTTGAACATGATAAAGCAATACGGCAACACTGTCGTGACTTTTAACGGCTTCCCAAACTCTTGGCTGCCCATTTTGTTCGTAAGTGATTTTTACAGGGTGAACAAAGTGCGTTTCATCCAGTGCAGTGGTTTTAAAATTTGTTATGCATACGTTCATTATAGAAACTTTTGCTGGTATTCCTCTTCGTTCCACGCAACATGAACTTGATTCTTTCCATGTTCAATGATTGGTCGTTTTAACAGCATGTTCTCATC
>JAYEFX010000149.1:0-10324 GCA_034658775.1 Campylobacterota bacterium | reverse complement strand
CCATTGGCCGCACCTATTGGTTCAGGTTTAGGAATTCAAAATCCGTACAATATAGCCTTTATTAAAGATGCAGTAAACGTACCTGTGATCGTTGATGCAGGTCTTGGGTGTGCATCTGATGCAGCAGCGGCAATGGAGCTTGGTGCTGAAGGAATTTTGGCTAATACAGCTATTGCACAAGCACAAAATCCAATGTTCATGGCAGAAGCATTTAAAAATGCGGTCATAGCAGGAAGATTAAGCTATAAAGCAGGAAGAATACCTAAAAAACCATACGCTACAGCATCGTCTCCTGTGGATGGTTTAATACAATTTTAGGAAATTCCTAAAATTGTATACAAAACTATTGACTTATCAATGGATATAGGATATAATTCCGTCCACTTTTTATAAAGTGATGTAATGTCGGAGTGTAGCGCAGCCTGGTAGCGCACCTGGTTTGGGACCAGGGGGTCGGAGGTTCGAACCCTCTCACTCCGACCATTTTAAATTTGAATGTTTTATAAATATGTATCTTTATGGTAGGTGTAGCTCAGTCGGTTAGAGCGTCTGGTTGTGGTTCAGAAGGTCGTGGGTTCGATCCCCATCATTTACCCCATTTACGGTTTATAAAGAATGCTTCCATAGCTCAGCTGGATAGAGCAACGCCCTTCTAAGGCGTAGGTCGCACGTTCGAATCGTGCTGGGAGTACCACTTTTTATTATCAATTAACTACATTTATGCGGATGTGGTGAAATTGGTATACACGCCAGACTTAGGATCTGGTGCTTCGCGGCGTGAAGGTTCAAGTCCTTTCATCCGCACCATTGTGTAGTTAGTTGATAATAAAGACCAAGCCCCTTAATCAGGGGCTTTTTTAATGTTTTTATTTTTGATATCATATAAATGGTTGGCACTTACAAACTAAGAGAGAGTGTAAGTCTAACTAAAGTGTTCACCGATGATTTTTTCCACGATTTTAATTTCTTCAACAGTCAATTGCAAAAAGTATTTTTCTTTTTTCTTTTTAGAAAGCTTATTATTGTTCTGTAATATGAATGTTATTAAGCTTTTTATCTTAGTATCTGGCATCTCTATTACTTCATTAATTTCATGATAAGATTTATCAAAAGATTTTAAATATTTCAACTCATCAGGTAGAGTCTCTTTGATCGTTTTTTCTACACACTCATAAATAAATTCACAACTTTGAGTAGAATCAAAATATCTATATAAATCATCTGTATTATTTAAAATTTTAACATTCCCAGTCTCTGTAGATTCCCAGTCTATTAGATTCATCAATGGTTCTGTATGAGCCACTAATATATCTCTATATTTTTCAATTTCATCTAATATTACACTAGATATTGGAAATATCATCCCTTTTGGATAAAAGCTTCGTTGTGCGAGAACATGATGTAAAAGATATCTATGTATTCTTCCATTTCCATCTTCAAGTGGATGAATATATACAAATGAAAAAGCTATGACAACTGCATGTAGAATAGGGTCTAGCCCACTATTAGTTAGTTTGCTGTCTAGTTCTATCCAATCGTTCATTAAACTAGTTAAGTCTCTACTATTAGCTCCTATAAATTCTGGGATAGGATAATTATCTCTATGTCTATCGCCTAGAAACACTTCTGTGTCTCTTAACCCAATTTTCGTAAATCTCGAATCTTCTAGAAGTATTGCATGCAGTCTTTGTATTTCATCTGTGCTTAAAGATGTTTTACCAGCCTCGTTAATAATCTTACCCCAATTTTCAATTCTATTTTTCGGAGGCATTTCCCCCTCTATTTCAAACGATGCTTTTGAATCTGATAATAGTAAAAAACTAGCAGCTCGTCTTACAAGTATTTTTGACACATTGCCTATTAGATTGGATATTTCATTGTTTAAATTTAACTCTAAATAGTTTTGAAGCTTTTTTGTTCTTTTGATGATCGGACAAAATTCTCCCGTACCTAGTAAATTATTATTTATTTTATGTCTCTTTGATTTTGTAAAATTGTCATTTACAAAATACTTCTCTTTATTTAAAATATCATCATACTTACCAGCTGGAAGGTCTTCTAATGGTAGTTCTCTTTTCAATAAAAATTCATATAAAAACCAAATCTTTTTACTCAAAATACGCTTAGGGTTATTTTTAATATTTTCTAATAACCTTTCTTTTGGAAACACCTCTAATATCTTTTTTAATACTAATAGATCAAGATGTTCATGTTTTATGGCAAATTCTAAATGGGTATAGTGTAAATCTTCAACCATTAGTTGAGCATCAAACATTAACCATCTTCCATTTTTAATGGTTTGAGATGCTAATCTTTTTTTGTTAACACAACACAATTGCCTTAATGGTAGTTCTAAATTAAAACTATAGATTAACCAGGAATATCCAATTAATTTACACGAGCTTGGTAATATTTCATCTTGGAATGTTATAGCCATCTTTACCATCCATTCTTTTGGGATTTCCTTAATTCTTTAGGGATTTAGCATATAAACTAAATATTTATAGGGATTTCCTTAATTTAATAGAAGTATATCACAAGATAGTTTTAGTCCTCTTTATTGTGGTATGATAGTTTAATTAAGTCTTATTATCATACTTCAATAACAATTTCTCAAAGCTCATATTTTCAAAGTTCTCGACTTCGCAATTCTAAAACAATCATAAGATATGTTTGTATAAACTCTTTAACACCTTGCTCAAAATTTGGTTTACTTTTTTTAAGTTTTTTTGCTTCTTTTTCGAGTTTGCTAAGTAAAAGCATAAGTTGCCCTACATCCATGGCAAACTCTTCATCAAATACTTCCGAGCATTCTAGTATAAAATCTTGAGCAAATTGATCTAAACCATAATGAAGTTTTAAGATGTCAAGAATAAATGCTGGTAATATATGTAAATTTTGTACTGTATTAAATGGCTTAGAAGTGTTTACGAGATAAAAAAGAGTATCTATCATATGCATATACTCATCCATTAAATCATCTTTTGAAGTACCAACAGTATCAAGCTGTGTAAACTCCTCATAAGTTGTAAGAACACTCTTAATAAGTGTGTCATAAAAACTTTCATAATTAGATTTGAGTATTCCTACTACAGGATGTTTTAGCATTAATGTAGCTATAACACTATTTTGTGGAGGTATTGGAATGTGAGAATATTGTGCAAAAAGATACATAGTGACTTCAAATAGGTTTATTTCAAGTTTATTTTTTCTTATCTCATTTTGGAAGCTCTTTACGAGTTTTTTAGATAACACTAAATCTTTATTTATAGAATGTTTCTCACATATGAAGCTATCCAATAATTCACTTTTTGCGAATTTATCTATCTCTGGATATTTAGCAACTTGCATCTCGATAAGTCCAAGTGGTAAAAAAAGTCTCTCAAATAGTCTTGTTTCTGCTATAGATGCGAATATATCAAGTTTATCTTTTTCTCCATAATTTAATAGTTCAAGTTCATCAATACTATCTTCTAGCATCGCATACGCATCAATCAATATAGCTGTGTAAACTTCTGCTGTGCGAAAATCTTTACCTTTATCTCTTAAAAGTTGAAGCATAATAACAGAGGAATTATGAACACACATCGCCTCTTGATGTCTGTCAAAGTATCCTATATTAATACCAAGCATGATATTAAAAAGTACTATATATTGCTCATGATTATTTAAAGCTAAAAATTCATTCCCTTTTTTAGTAAGAAGTAATTTTCCTTTTTGCACTTTAATTAGCCTTAAACTTTCAGCGACAATTCGTGCCATATTTGCACTAAGGTTTTCCTCTTCATAAAATCTTGTCTGTACTCTTAAAAATCGTTGATCTGATGTAGTTGCAGCAACTTCTACAATATTTTTTACAACTTTTGTGGGTAAAAAACCTTTTTGAGTGAGTTTTAGACCTTTGGGCTCTATACTTTGCAATAATACACTTATACCTTTTAGCAAGGGTGCTTCAAACTTTTCTAAAGTAAAAAACTCATCTTGTATATTTATACCTATTGTTTGTAAATTTTCTAAACTATCTTGATACATTTACTACCTTTAATCTTTATATGAATATTCTAAATAAATTACTCAACTCGTATACTTTTTTTTGAAATTTTTTAGCATATACTATTTCTGAGTTTTTCGTTAGAGGTAGTGTATCGTAACTTAACTTTTTTATGTAAATGCATTGACAAATTGCTTATAATTTCACTATAATGACAATATATTGTCAAAAGGAGTGTTTATGCAAGCAGTATTTTATTCACAGGCAAGAAATAATTTAAGAGATATTATCAATAAGGTATGTGATGACTTTGATGAGTATATTATTACAACAAAAGATGAAAAATCTGCTGTACTTATATCTTATGATGAATACAGTGCAATGAAGGAGACAATGTATCTACTCTCTTCAAAAAACAATAGAGACAGACTCAATGACGCTGTAGATCAAATAGAAAGCTTAGAGTTTACAAAAAGGGATATCGATCTATGATTGCAGCATTTGCTGATAGAGGATGGGAAGATTATCAGCATTGGGTGCAAAATGATAAAAAAATACTCAAACGGATTAATTTACTTCTTGAAGATATAAAAAGAGATCCTATAGACTCTAGTGGCATAGGAAAACCTGAAAGACTAAAAGAGAATTATCAAGGGTATTTCTCGAGAAGAATTACAGCAGAGCATAGATTGGTATATAAAATCATAGATGATCTTATAGTAATTGCACAGTGTAGATATCACTACTAAGATTGAAGTGACATCTAATATAAAAACCCAAAAAGGATATATCATCAAAGCATTTCAACAACTAAATTTACACCCATTAATTTTAACAGCGATTGAAGACCAAGGTTACCCCAACCCTACTAAAATTCAAAAAAAAGTTATTCCATTAATCTTAAAAAACACCGATGTGATTGCTGCTTCAAAATCAGGAACAGGTAAAACTGCAGCATTTGTACTGCCAATGTTGGATAAGATGCATAAGATTGTGAAACCAGACAATCATGTCTTAAGAGGACTTATTGTTGTCCCAACACGAGAACTCGTTGATCAAATTTCACGAAACTTATCCGCATACGGCAAGCATTTAAAAATTCGGCATACAAAAATTCAAGGGGGTATTAGTAAAGCAGTACAACTTGAAAAACTAGCTACGGGGATTGATATCATTGTCGCAACTCCTGGTCGTTTAAAAGATTTTATTGAAGAGGGTGTGGTTGATATAAGCAGTGTAAATATGATTGTTTTAGATGAAGCAGATACCATGCTAGAGCTTGGATTTCTAGAAGAGATTGAGTATCTAATATCTGAATGTTCTGTTAATCGTCAAATTATGATGTTTTCTGCAACCATATCTCAAAATATTAAGAAACTTGCAAAAGAGTTTTTAAATAATCCTGTTTCTATTGAAGTATCAAACCGACGGGATGTAGTAGCACTTATAAAACATAAGGCATATAAAATAGATGCTAAAAAGAAAAGTGATCTTTTAAGTTACGTAATAAAAACAAGCCCTTATGCACAAATTCTTGTTTTTGTAAATACAAAAGAGATGGCGGATGAACTTAATGCTACGTTACTTTCTAATAAGATAAAAGTAGCAACCGTTCACGGTGATATAGTATATCAAGACCGAGTTAAGGGTATCAAAGACTTCAGATCCAAGAAGATCAAAGTGATGATTGCTACAGATGTTGCTGCACGAGGGATTGATATAAAAGAGCTGCCTTTAGTGATCAATTATGAACTTCCTGAAACAACGGATGATTTTACGCATAGAGTTGGACGAACAGGGCGAGCAAATAATCATGGGGAGGTTATTACCTTTTTAACAACAGCGGATTATAATCGCTTTACAAAGATAGAAAGACATTTACGTTTGAGCATAAAAAGAGAAGTTATTGAAGGATTTGAATTAAAAGATAGACAACCCAGACAAAGACAACAGGTAAAAAAATCATTAAGTGAGAAGAAGGGATTGAAAAAACCTCGTAATAATTCTCAAAAAGTAGGAGCAAAATCTAAAAAAACTACAAAAAGAGACGTTAATCGTACATTTAGAAAGTAAATTAGATAGTCTTAAAGAAAAATAAAAGAAATTAATGCTAGAATCATTGCGATGAAGAATAAGGCTTGAGTTTGAAATAACTCCCGATATTTGACTCCGCTTTATTTAGAAGTGTATATATAAAAACAAAGGTATTAATATGGCAGCATTGCTAGAGGGAACTGTTAAATGGTTCAATGAAGAAAAAGGTTATGGATTTATCCAACAAGAAAACGGTGACAAAGACTTATTTGTACATTTCAGACAAGTTAATCACTCTGGACCAGGAAGAGTTTCTCTTGCTGAAGGTCAAAAAGTTACTTTTGAAGTAGGTGAAGGTCAAAAAGGTCCTCAAGCTGAGAACGTAACTGCACAATAAGTGCAACCACACAGGCTCTTGCCTGTGTTTTTTTAATTTTATAAACTCCCCCTTATTTATCTAAATAACACTCTATTTTTACGTTAGTTTTAATGAATTTTCGTTACTCTTTGGTATGAAAATAATTAACATAGGAATCTTAGCTTCTCACAATGGAAGTGGATTTGACGCACTTTATCAAGCTTGTCAGAATAATAGTTTAAACGCTAAAATATCTGTAGTGATTAGCAACAATACCAACGCAACTGTTTTGCAAAAAGCAAAAAACAACTTTATTGCAAATTTTCTTATTAATGATACAACATGCCCACATAAGGATATTTCTCAAAATATTTTAAAAATATTAAAAGAACATGAGTGTGACTATATTTTTTTATCAGGGTACATGAAAAAAATCGATCCTTTAATTATTGAATTTTATGAAAAAAAGATTTTTAATGCACATCCTTCATTGTTACCAAAATTTGGTGGGGCTGGTATGTATGGTAGATCTGTACATGAAGCAGTGATTGCATCAAATGAAAAAATCAGTGGGGTCACTATCCATGAAGTGAGTCAAAATTATGATGAGGGCAAAATTGTATTGCAAAAACAGCTTACGGTAAATAAAGATGATACAGCAGAATCATTGGAAAACAAAATCAAAGCACTTGAAAAAAGAGCCATTGTTGAGGCTTTTTCAAAAGTGTGTTCACAATAAAAATGGAGTACAGATGAACAATCTTAAAAATAAAACAGCACTAATTACTGGTGCAACCTCAGGTATAGGAAAATCATGTGCTAAAAAGTTGGCCAAAAAAGGTGTGAATTTAATCTTGACAGGTCGAAGAAAAGGAAATCTTGTCGAATTTAAAAAGCAACTTTCTAAATATGATGTAAACGTTAAAATATTGGCTTTTGATGTACGTTCATTGGATGTTGTTCAAAAAAAATTAACTAAAATATTAAAAAATAAAAAAGTTGATATTCTAATAAATAATGCTGGATTGGCACTGGGAACTCAAAAGATTGATGAGGGTGAAATCGATAATTGGGAAAAAATGATTGATACGAATATCAAAGGTTTATTGTACGTTAGTCGATTGGTTATTCCTCATTTTAGAGCACAAAACTCAGGACATATAATCAATATTGGAAGTATTGCAGGCGTTATGACCTATCCTGGTGGAAATGTATATTGTGCAACAAAAGCAGCCGTGCATACTTTGAGTGAAGCGATGAATATTGATCTGATGGGGACACACGTACGCGTTTCAAATATTGCGCCAGGTGCGGTAAAAACAGAGTTTTCAGATGTTCGTTTTGATGGGGACAAAGAAAAGTCTGATGCCGTATACGAAGGGTATGAGCCATTAAAAGCAAAAGATATTTCCAGTTTGATACTGTATGTATTAAATGCACCTAAACATGTAAATATTCAACACTCTTTAATTATGCCTACTGCACAGCGAAATCCATATGCTTTACATCGGGAACTTTAGTGAACTTTTCAGCACAAACTGTTGATAATATTTTAGAAATATTGCACGAAGAAGTTGTCCCTGCTCAAGGTTGTACAGAGCCTATTGCTATTGCGTATACAGCTGCAAAAGCAAAAGAGATTATTGAAGATAAAGATATTGAAAAAGTAGTGATACGTGCTTCTGGAAATATTATTAAAAATGTAAAAAGTGTGGTGGTGCCTAACAGTGGTGGATTAATCGGTATTGAGGTCTCAGCTGTGATGGGGTTGCTGTATGGTGATGCGCGTCGGGATTTAATGGTGATTTCTGATATAACACCGCAGCAAATGAAAGAGGTGGAAAAATTTATTGCCAACAAAGAGGTCGTTGTTATTCATGAAGATACACCCACAAAACTTTTTGTACAAATAGAACTGCATGCAAAAGATACCTGCGCAAGTGTACAAATAAAACATCTTCATACCAATATTACTCAAATTAAACGAAATGAAGAGGTTCTTTTACAGCAAGCGTGTAATGATAAAGTATTTAACTCCCCTTTGAAGGAGCGTGAAAAGCTAAGTGTTCGACTTGTCTATGATTTGGCTAAAGAGATTGATTTGGCTAAAATTGAACCTTTGATGAATAAGGTCATAACGCTTAATTCTCAAATTGCCCATGAGGGATTAAGTGGACATTATGGTGTCAATATTGGTAAGGTGATTCAAGAACACATTGATAATGGATTTTATGGAAATGATGTACGCAATAAAGCAGCAAGTTTTGCAGCAGCAGGAAGTGATGCACGTATGAGTGGCTGTGCGATGCCTGTAATGACTACAAGTGGAAGTGGTAACCAAGGGATGGCCGCATCATTGGCGTTGATAAAATATGCACAAGAGATGAATATAGAACATGAGCAATTGATCCGAGCCCTATTTTTTTCACATTTATGTACGGTGCATATTAAAACCAACGTAGGACGTCTTTCGGCATATTGTGGTGTGATATGCTCTGCTGCTGCAGTTAGTGGGGCATTGTGCTTTATCAATGATGATAGCTTTGAGATGACCTCCCATGCAATAGCAAATACACTTGGAGATGTTTCGGGTATCATTTGTGATGGTGCAAAGTCATCGTGTGCAATGAAAATAGCAACAACAATTTATGCAGCATTTGATGCGTATGTATTGTCCACACATGGAAAATATTTACATGCGGGTGATGGTATCATTGGTAAAGATATTGAGGAAACATTGAAGTACATTGGTGAGCTTTCTCAAGATGGAATGCAGATCACAGATAAGGTGATTATTGATATTATGAATAAAAATTAGAATCGTATGATTGAAGTTTTACCCATACTCTTTTTATTTTTAAGTGGTTACCTTTTTAAACTGCTTAAAAAAGACATATCCGAAGCTTTTGGTTGTTTTTTCTGTGGGGATGATATTAAGTTTTCTAACCATTCCTCTTGTTGTGCAAATACTTGGTTAAAATCCATTAAGCAGACTTAAAACTTATTTAAAGTATTATTTCAATCCTTAATAAGGTAAGCATTGAAGATATCACGGTATTTTGAATGCTTCTCTTAGACCTTTACAATCATGTTTAAAGGCAACTCCCCAGGGTAGGAATACAGCAAGGAACTTTTTCTTGTGGTGTGTTTGGGTATCTGGGAGGAGTGCTTACTCCTTATCTATTACAATCTAGTAAAACTTAAAATTAAAGAAATCACAAAGAATAAAAACAAGTCTAATATGATACAATATTAGTATAAAATGAAAAGGTATATTGTGAGTTTAACAGATAATAAAAAATTAAATTTTATAAATATTATTAAAGATAAATTATCACAATTTCAAGAAGTGAATAAAGTTATCCTATTTGGTTCTTTTATTAAATCAAACAATCCAAACGATATAGATATAGCTATAATTCAAAATTCTAATGATAATTTTTTAACTTTATCTTTAAAGTATAGAAAAGTTTTAAGAGATTTATCAAAAATAATACCACTTGATATAGTTCCAATACAACAAAATAAAGAGGGTGTATTTTTAGAAGAGATAAGCAAAGGTCAAGTAGTTTATGAAAGATGAAATTAAACAGTGGCTAAATTATGCAGATGAAAACCTACAATCATCTAAAATATTATTAGATAGTCATTTATATAATACATCATTACAAAATTCTCAACAGTCTATTGAAAAACATATAAAAGCTTATTTTATAGAAAATGGACTAAAGCTACAAAAAACTCATAATATATTATCGTTAATGAAATATTAAAAAATAATAATGTAAGTTTAAATATCACAGATGATGAGATAGATTTAATAGATACTATATATTTATCATCAAAATATCCTTTTGGTTCAGTTTTGCCTGATTTTGAACCTGATAAAAGTATATGTCTAAGTTGTATTGATATAGCAAATAGAGTTAAAGAAGATATAT
>JAYEFX010000148.1:0-2050 GCA_034658775.1 Campylobacterota bacterium | reverse complement strand
CCCAGCAGGGTTAATTCAATCTTTAAGAGATAATAAATAAAAAATTAGATTTTTATAGAGGTCTAATTTTTTAGGCCTTGTTAAAAGCTTAAAAAGGAGTTTACGTGGAATATGAATATCATTGGAATGTCGTTTTTAATAAAATGCCAGAACTGTTAAATGCTGCATTTGTTACTCTTCATGTGTCTGTGTTGTCTATGTTGTTTGGTATAACCATAGCGGTATTTTTAGCCTTGGGTAAAATGTCAGATTCAAAAATCTTAAATATGCTTTCTGGAAGTTGGATTGAGATTGCACGAAATACTCCTGCACTTTTTCAGATCTATATGGCGTATTTTGGATTGGGTGCTTTTGGTATACATTTAAGCCCATATTTTGCTGTTCTAAGTGCCTTGGTTTTTATTAATGCTGGATATTTAGCCGAAACATTTAGAGGTGGATTTCAATCCATTCCTACAACACAATACAGTGCATCAAAATCTTTGGGTATGACTCGCTTTCAAGTCTACAGATACATTATTCTTCCTCAAATGTTTAGAAGAATATATCATCCTATGACCAATCAGTTTGTGTGGTCAGTATTGATGAGCTCTTTAGGTATCTTAGTTGGTATGAGTGAGTTGTCTGGAGAGACCCAACGATTGCAATCTTTATCCTTTAGAACATTGGAATTTTTCATGGTTGCAGCGGTGATGTACTATATTATTACAAAATTTATTTTAATATCAACCGATTTGATTGCTAAAAGAATATTTAGAGGAGATGTATAATGGGATTTTCTTTATTTACCCCTTTATCTTGGAATGATACAGGGTTTATTTTAACTGGAGTTTTAAACACAGTATATATTTCTGTAGTGGCGATTGTTATTGGTACAATACTAGGAGCTATGGTAGGATTTATGCGAGCAGAATCAAATAAGTATGTCAATATGCTCATTGGATCTGTATTGGATATATTAAGAAGTGTGCCGCTTATTATCCAACTTATTTTATTTACAACCTATGTTGGTGCCATGGGTTATCCTATGGATCCATTTGTGGCTGGTTCAATTGTATTGTCCTTATATACCATGGCCTTTATGAGCGAAGTTTTTAGAGGTGGATTTGAGAGTGTAAGTCAATCGATGCGAACGGCTTCTCGAAGTTTGGGAATGACCTACTGGCAAACAGTAAGATACATACGATTGCCCATAGGATTAAGAGCAGTCTTTCCTTCTTGGCTAGGTGTGGCACTCAGTGTTATAAAAGATTCTGCATTAGTATCTGTAATTGGTTATATGGAGTTGCTTAGAACTTCAGAACAACTTATTTCTAGAACGCAACAGCCTTTAGAGATATTAATTGGTGTGGGGATATTTTATTTTATAATATCGTATCCATTATCACTTTATGGGAAACATATGGAAAGGAAAATGGCAATATGATAAAAATACAAGGGGTTCATAAATCATTTGGTGATTTAGAAGTTTTAAAAGGGATTGACCTAGAAGTAAATAAAGGTGAAGTGGTTAGTGTTATTGGGGGAAGTGGAAGTGGGAAATCAACTCTGCTGTATTGCATCAATGCAATTGAAAATATACAACAAGGTAAAATCATTGTTGATGGGATAGATGTTCATTCAAAACAAACGAATCAAGATCATTTGCGACAAAAGCTGGGTATGGTGTTTCAACAGTGGAACTCTTTTCCTCATCTGACCGTATTGGAAAATGCGGCCTTAGCTCCTCAAGTGGTTTTGAAACAAAGCAAAGATGAAGCCATGGAGATAGCAAAAAAAGAGTTGGAACATGTTGGATTGGGTGATAAGTTTGATCAATACCCTACACGGATGTCGGGTGGTCAACAGCAACGATTAGCGATTGCACGGGCACTAGCGATGAAGCCTGACTACATGCTTTTTGATGAAGTTACTTCTGCATTGGATCCAGAGCTTGTAGGTGAAGTTTTAGATACATTAAGACTGCTTAGAGATGATGGTATGACCATGATAACAGTAACGCATGAGATTGCCTTTGCTAGAGAAGTTTCAGATAAAGTTGCCTTTTTTC
>JAYEFX010000147.1:0-10326 GCA_034658775.1 Campylobacterota bacterium | reverse complement strand
CAAAACTGCTGCTGAGGTTGAGATGCTGCCTGAACTCATTAAAGAGTTTGGAGATATTTGCAATGCTTGTGTAAATGTAGAAGTAGATGATTTAGGTGTACCTGATGATGAGATGACTCAATTGTGCGCAAAAGCTGTGTCCAAAATAGGACAAATCACTCCAAGAGGAGAAGGAAACTTCAATTTTACAGTAAACTACAACTGCAAACCACTTATCCCCTATTTTCCTGCATCGTATCACAATGGCAGTGATGAGGATTGTTTCGCATTGGGAATGGAAACACCTGACTTGTTGGTTGAAGCACTTAAAACATTGCAAGACAAATCCAACCATAACCACAAATGGCAAAAATCCTATGACGTGATGCATCAAGCTTTACAGTATCATTCAACACAAATTATTAACATCACCAACAATTTTAAACACCCTTATAAAACAACGTTTGCAGGAATAGATACCTCGGCTGCTCCATCAAAAGATTGTTCATCCATGGTGGATGTGTACAAACTTTTAGATGTACCCTACTTTGGTGCAGCTGGAACACTTGAAGCTTCATCACTGTTGACTAAAGTATTTAAATCAATCAAGGGGTGCAATTTGATTGGATTTTCGGGACTAATGTTGGCTGTGGTTGAAGATGCAGGATTGGCGCAAGGTACTATAGATGAAAATTACGATATACGCGCCTTGCTTCAATATTCTAGTGTATGCGGAATAGGTTTAGATACTGTGCCTATAGAGGGAAATACCAGTGTGAAAAAAATTGCAGACATCTGCAGAGATACAGGAACTTTAGCTTTTAGACTAAACAAACCATTGACCGTACGACTTTTTCCTGTGCCAAATCTAAAAGCTGGGGATATCACCGCTTTTCAAAGTGATGATTTGTGCAACAGTGCAGTTTTGCTTGTCCCATAGATTAGCATACGCACGAAAAAAGAATATTGTTAAATGATTGCAAAAGCACTTATACAAGAGACTTTTAGTAGTATTGCACCTAAATATATTTTGGAGAGAACATGAAAAAACTATTTTTAATCACCCTGCTGGCTCAAGTCTTACTCTTAGCACAAGAAAGTAAACAAAATATGTTTCAAACTGAAAGTTTCTTAACACAAACAACCATTCAGATCAACAAAGTTTTGCCACTTACTGTTAATTCTGATACACGATTAGATAAAGTATGGGCAAAAGAAAAGAACCTTTTTTATAGCTATACATTGTTGCAGTACTCAAAAGCAAACGTCAAAGCCAAAGAGCTTAATGGTGCTTTAAAAATGCAAGCCATTCATGAGATATGTACAGACCCTTCAATTCGCATCTACGTACAAAATGGTGTGACCATTAATCATATCTATTCCGATCAAGATGCAAAACGTATCACTGAATTTAAAGTTCTTCCAAGTGATTGTGGATTTAAAGATTAACTAACAAGCTGATCGGCAGAAACATTAGAGAATTTTTTATACACACCCAAACACCTAACATGTTTAGCAAAAAATTCAAGCTCCTCTAGGGCTAATTTGTATCGGGTTTCATTTGGATAGGCTTCAATATCAATATGAAATAAACTCACTGCCATAGATCCAGGTGTTGCGTAGCTTTCAAGCTTGATTATATTCACACTATTGGTGGCAAAACCACCCAAAGCTTTATACAATGCGGCTGGAATATCTCTTACTTGAAAAACCAAAGAGATAATATACTCTTCATTTTTAATTGGTACAGGGATATGTATCTCATGCGACAAAACAATAAAACGTGTCACGTTGCCATTTAAATCTTCAAAACTTTCATTTAAAATTTCCAGATCATAAAGAGAGGCTGCGAGTTTTGAAGCAATAGCTCCATACTTTTTATTATTTGATTCACTTACCTCTTTAGCTGATCCTGCTGTATCAAATTTTGCCAACGCTTTATAGCCTAGAGAGGTTATATTTTCATGACATTGAGCCAATGCTTGAGGGTGAGATGAAACGTATTGTATATCTTGCTTTGTTGCACCTTTAACGCCCAATAAACAGTGGTTTACTGGTTCATAATGTTCATCAATGATGTACAATGAGAGTTTTGGGATTAGCCGATAGATCTCTTCAACGCGACCAGCGGTTGAGTTTTCTAATGGGATAACCGCAAAACTAGCCTTTTTGGACTCCACCAATTTCATAGCATCCGTAAAACTTTCACAAGCAATAGTTTCAGATTGAGGGAATATATTTTGACATGCCAAATGAGAATAGGCACCTTGCACACCTTGGTAAGCAATTATTTTATTATTCAATAAGTCTCTCCATATTTTTCAATCATTATAGCATTTTATAGGTATGATTACACCTCTAGTGCTATTGGAATCAGGTATTTAATCACAACATTATCAATGTATATCAGCAAACACTTTGACAATAATCTGTTAATTTATTGAATATTTAAGTATAAAATGATATTAAATTATATATAATAGTAATAATTTATTACTAAAGGATATAAAATGATAACAACTATACTGAGAGAAGATAGCTTCCCCGGAGTAAAAAAAGTTCAAAAAAAGTTCAATATCTTTAGAGCTATAGATATAAAAAGTGATAGCATTCTAGAGTCTGTAGAGTTTATGAATAAAGATGGTGTATTTAGAGGTTTTGGAAGAAATACTAACGAGGCATTTAAAAATGCAAAGCAAGTATTGAAAAAATATTATAATTCCAAACAGGCAATACCCGCATAAATAATTAATTTAAATAAGTGTAACCATACTGTAATCACATATCGCTATACTTTATTAAAACTTTTGTATAGAGATAAATAATGCTTCAAAGTAAATGGAATAAAATAGTATCAAAGTTAGATTTTGCATTTCAACCAATAGTAAATGTAAAAAGTGGAAAAATATATGCTGTTGAAGCACTTTTGCGAAACGTGAAAGATGCAGGTGGATTTCACTCTATATTCAATCTATTCGATGAGGCCCTTCATGATGGTGTATTGTATCAATTAGACTTAGAACTTCGACAAATTGTTTTTAAAAAATTTGCACAAATTGATATAGAAAACATCCGATTGTTTTATAATCTTGACAATAGACTTTTATATATGCCAGATTTTAGCCATGGAAATACCTCTAGAATACTTGAACAACTTGGCCTTGATAAAAAATCAATCTGTTTTGAACTAAGTGAGCGTGAAACCATGCAAGACCCAAGTTCCGTTACAACTATGGTAAACCGATACAAACAAGAGGGCTTTGATATAGCAATTGATGACTTTGGTACTGGAATTGCAGGTCTACAACTGCTTTATTATGCAGAAGCTAACTTTATAAAAATTGATAGATTTTTTATACAAAATATCCAATCTGATTCTAAAAAAAGATTGTTTTGCAGCTCCATAATTGATATGGCTCATATTATGGGCGTGAAAGTTATAGCCGAAGGGATAGAGACTGCACAGGAGTATTATACTTGCAAAGATATTGGGGCTGATTTATTGCAAGGTTATTTTATTCAAAAACCAAAGATGGATATTCTTAAAATTAAACCAGTTTATGAAGAGATAAAAGAGCTTTTTAAAAAAGATAAAAGAAATTTTAGTTCAAACATGGTGGACAAAAGTAAGATAGAGTTTATAAAACCACTTTATAATGATGCTAGTTTACATGATCTTTTTATCTATTTTAAAGAAAATCCAAGCAACTCTTTTGTCCCAATTACAAATCATATAGAGCAACTTTGTGGTGTAATATATGAACAAGACATAAAGCACGTATCGTATTCTCAATACGGTATCTCATTAGCAAAAAACGACAAATCAAATAAAAAATTAAAAAAATATATTAAAGAGGCAGTAAATGCGGAGATAACTTGGGGTGTTGATAAGATTCTTGAAGTTTACAATATGTATACCCAGAGTTCAAATGGTATATTTATAACAAAAAACAATCAATACAGTGGTTTTATCAATGTAAACAATCTTTTATCGTTATCTTACAATAGAAACTTAGAGATAGCAAAAGATCAAAATCCACTTACAAAACTCCCTGGAAATAGAAAAATTGAAGAGTTTATGAACAATGCTTTTAAACTTAAAAATGAAAAAATATTTTATATAGTTTATTTTGATTTTAATGATTTTAAACCATTTAATGATCACTATGGCTTTAGACAAGGTGATCGCGCTATTTTGATGTTTGCTGATATCTTAAAAAAAGAACTAAGCGATGATACCTTTGTGGCACATATTGGTGGAGATGATTTTTTCTTAGGATTTGAAGACAAAGAATGCCACGATGTATATAAAATAAGCAATACAATTCAACAATCCTTTAGAGATCAAGCTCAAGAGTTATATTCTAAAGAGGACAAAGAAAATGGATTTATTGAAACAAAAGATAGATTTGGAACACATAGGGTATTTAAACTTCTTGGAGTTGCAAGTGCAATTGTGGAGATATCAAACAGAACAAATAAAGAGAATTTTGATAAAGTACTTGGTGCTATCAAAAAATCTTCAAAAAAACTTGATACACCACTTTGCGCAACGATACTTTAAAGAGCAATAAGAAAATTTAGAATCAACTCTTTTTATTGTCAAAAATTCTCTCTGTAAATTCTGCAAATTTACCTCTAACAGCCTTGTCTAACTCTATTGCAAACATAGAAAGTTCAGGATGTGTATAGCTTGTTTGCTTAAGCAATGACGTGAGTCCATTGTTGTATTTATTGAGATATAAATTATCTATTTGTCTATTTGAACCAATTACAATTCCCATACAACTTTCATCAAGTCTTGATAGTATAAGTTGTGTTGTGTTTTCACTACTATTTTGCCACTCATCCATAATAACAATTGCATCGCTTAGTGTTCTTCCTCTGGCTTCTCCGGGCCATAACATATCGATATTATATTTATCCATAAGTTCTTTAACTTTTGAGTTTATAGACTCTTTAGTCTCTTTGTTTTCGCTTTTTTTTAGTCGTTTTTTTGCTATAAATTCCAATGTATCATAAAGAGCCATATTGTAAATTCTAAATTTCTCATCATTTCCTGCTAAAAAACCAACATCTGCACCTTTATCAAGCGATTCTATAGAGTTTCGTACATAGACAATTTTCTCATAAGCACCAATATCTATAAGTCTCATAGCACTTGCAATGCTCATTAAGGTTTTACCACTACCAGCTTTTGCATCGATTACCATTAGGTTAAACCTGTTTGATAATATTGCTTTTAAGAAAAACTTTTGTTTTAAGTTTGCAGGTCTGATTGCTAAAGGATTAAATTCACTATCATCTATTATCTCTATTTTACCATTTGCAATAACCCCATAAGTTGAATTTCCATCATCTGATAAAAATTTATAACAAAAGTTTTGCACTACATAATCTGGATCAATATCTTTGATATTTGATAAATTTAAAGAGTTAAAATGTGATGAATCAAGTGCGAGTTCTTTGACAAACTTAAAAGTTGGTACATCTGCTTTGTCATCGTGAAGTGTTTCTGTTTTGATATTTGCAAAAAGAGCAAATGTTCGAGCATAAATATCAATAGACAGAAAAATTACCTTTTCACCTTTATAATAGTCTTTTGCTACTTGTGCAACTTCTATGATTCTTTTATCATTACTTTCTGCAATATTGTGCACTAACATTTCACTTTCATAAACATCTTTTGAAATAATATGCAGTTCAATATTTTCATCATAAAGTTTTACAACTTTAAACTTCTTTTTATAATCTATTTTTTTGATTTTTGTTTTTGCTAAAAATCTTGCAAACTGTCTTGATTGGTATCCCAGTTCATTAAAAAGTTTTTTCTTATCTTCCAGTTCTATTAAAACTGTTTCAGGAATCACAACAATATTTGTACCATTATCCGCTATATTAAAAATATTTTGCATATTTTGCAATATTACATTTGTATCAACAACATAAACTTTTTTTCCCATTTTGTATCCTTTGTTTAATAATATCTAAATTTTTATTTTGCTCTTATTCTACTTTTTTGTGAACATTTATAGCTGTTTGATTATAAAGTTTTGATGATGTCGTTTGGAGAGATGCAGCTTCTATGCAAGATAATATAAAAATATATAGTAACATGTAGTTTTTCATTACATGTATCATAGTGCAGTTTTATTACAGTTTGGTTATAAAAATACAAAAATGAACTCGTGATTTTATTTCAGCACTTTTTTATATAACCTTCTTGTTTCTTAAAGTAAATTGCATATACCTAAATATTCTAAAAATATTTATATTTTCCATTTTTAACATCGAGTTTTATCTCATCGAGTTTTTTGGATAAAATATCAACCAAAATCTCTGAAGCCTCTTGATCATTTGCCTCTGGGATATTCCAATCGGTTATCTTCATGTTCTTTTTAAACAGATCCTCCAAAGAATCTCGAATATCCTCTTCTCTATCAAAGAGTTCTTTTTGCACTACATCTAAAATTGGCTCTTTTGTATTTATCCAAGCTATCGCTTCATCCATAGCTTGAAACTGTTTTACTTTGGCACTCATAAACCATGAGGATATTTTCACACCATATTCTATCCATTTTTGATCACCATAAATAGCAACTTTTTCAAAATATCCACCATGCTTTAAGCCAATCTTAAAATCATCCCATGCCGCTCTTAAATCCCAACCTTCTAAGCTCTCAATGTCCACTAAAGCATTAATTTTTGGATCTTTTACACCCTCAAGGGCAGCATCAATAATAGGAGTAATTTTCATATAATCCTCATGTGTTAATTTTCCAACCACTTTAAGCGTAAGAAAAAAAGTATCATCAATTCGTTCCATTCCAATAGAAAGTCCATGCTTAACCATTATGTCCTCCTTGTGTACATATATACTTTATTGTAACTCTTTGAAACTTTAGATACAATTCAACAAAATATATAAAAAGGATAATTTTTTATGAATACAGTTATTACAAGGGTTAACTATCTTGACCCTAAGCATGCTAACGATCTTTGTTTACTAATGAACACTTACGCAAAAGACCCAATGGGCGGAGCAGAAGAGCTAAACGAAGAGACACTTAAGAAGCTTCCTTTGGAATTATCAAAACTTCCCCATGCTTTTAGTGTATTATGCTATGTTGATGATACTCCAGCAGGATTGATAAATTGTTTTACTCAGTTTTCAACTTTCTCTTGTCAACCTTTGGTGAACATACACGATATTGTTGTTGTACAACAGCATCGAGGAAAAGGTTTAAATCAAATCATGCTAAATGAAGTTGAAAAAATAGCCAAAGAAAAAGGGTGTTGCAAACTCACTCTTGAAGTCTTAGAAGGCAATGATGTTGCAAAAAGTTCATACACAAAATTTGGTTTTTCTGCATACGAACTTGACCCTAAGATGGGGGTTGCACTGTTTTGGCAAAAAAATATTAATTAATAGCGCATTAACACTAAACCCACTACAATAAATTATCTTTTTTAAAGGCAATTACCAAAAATGACAAATGAGAAGGCTTACAAATTTGCTTTATTGGCTGTTCTTCTGTGGTCTACAGTTGCAACAGCATTTAAAATCTCGCTAGAGCATCTCAACCCAATGCAATTGGTTTTATATTCTTCAGTATTCTCAACCATATTTTTATATCTATTATTGCGTTATTTGAAAAAAACAGATTTAATCATGCTTCATTTTAAATCTCACTTTACCCAAACTCTTATTTTAGGGATGCTTAACCCCTTTTTATACTACCTCATTTTATTTAAAGCGTATGATTTACTTCCTGCACAAGAAGCTCAAGCCATTAACTATACCTGGGCATTGATGTTGGCATTTCTGTCGGTTCCCATTTTAAAACACAGGCTTTCTAGCCGAGATATCATTGCTGGATTTATTTGCTATTTTGGTGTGATTATTATCTCTACACAAGGAGATGTTTTAGCTTTAAACTTTTCAAGCTTGGAAGGTGTGTTTTACGCACTTTTAAGTACGATAATTTGGGCACTGTATTGGTTGTACAACACTAAAAATTCAGATGATCCTATAGTGTCATTATTGTGCAACTTTTTAATCTCTTTGCCTTTTATTTTTATCTATTATATTTTAACGCAAGACTTCAACGCCCCTTCTATAACAGGATTACTAGGTGCAGCCTATGTTGGACTGTTTGAGATGGGTATAGCCTTTGTATTCTGGCTCAAAGCGATGCAATACACTAGCAATACAGCATCCATCTCTAATCTTATTTTCATCTCTCCATTTTTATCTTTAGTATTTATACACTACTTTGTAGGTGAAGAGATTCTTTTATCTACAATAGTAGGTCTGATTCTAATCATCAGTGGCTTATTAATACAGCGTTATAAAAATCTCATTATTTAAGTTACACAATGCTATGATTATTCAGGCAATTTTACAATTGTAAAATCACTATAATATAAGGAAAACATATGAAAATGATAAAAAAAGGTTTGTTAGCCGTTGCAACGGTAGCAACATTAGGTATGGTAAGTTCTGCAAGTGCAGATAAGTTGGATGATGTAATAAAAGCAGGTACGCTAAATTGTGGAGTTGTTTTAGACTTTCCACCAATGGGTTACTTTGATAAAAATAATAAACCAGCAGGTTTTGATGTAGACTATTGTAAAGATTTAGCAAAAGCTATGGGTGTAAAAGCAAATGTGATGAACCTTACTTGGGGAGATAGAATTCCATCGTTGATCTCAGGTAAAACAGATGTTGTTGTGGGATCCACTTCAGATACACTTGAACGTGCTAAGTCTGTAGGGTTTACCTACCCGTACTTTGTATTTAAATTTCAAGTTATCTCTAAAAAAGGCTCAAACATTAACTCTTTTGATGATCTGAAAAATGTTAAAGTAGGTGCTGCTTTAGGAACTACGTATGAAACTGAATATTTAGCGTATGCAGAAAAAAAAGGATGGGGTAAAAAGAACTATACCGCATTTAAATCTGAAAACGATGCTTACTTAGGTCTGTACCAAGGTAAAATTGATGCATTAATTTCAACCAACACAAATATTGCAACAAAACTTCAAACAAAAGAGTTTAAAGATTATACAGCAGGTCCATATGTACCAAACTATGATGATGTTGTTGGATTGATTGCAAAACGAAGTGAAACAGCTTGGATTCAATACTTAAACCTATTTTTAATTCACCAAATTAGAGACGGTGGTATGAACAAAGCATACAATACACATTTTGGTAGCGATGCCCCAGCAGGGTTAATTCAATCTTTAAGAGATAATAAATAAAAAATTAGATTTTTATAGAGGTCTAATTTTTTAGGCCTTGTTAAAAACTTAATGCAAAAATACATTAATAAAATTGCTGGTGGAATTATTGGATTGATGGGATTTAAGCTAGCATTTGATTTGTAAACGTTAGTCACTTAATACGCTTAAGTGCCCTATTTGGTCTTTACGTACTATTATTCAGGTATTATTGTTGTTAAATTAACACTTGTCCAGCTGTACATTCCACCACGGTACCATTTTAATTTCTCTTTTGGATATCCAATTTTGATTAAGTTTTGAATTGCCCAACTTGATTGTGGACACCAGATACCATTACAAAACAACACCATCGTTTTTGCGCTGCTAAAATCATATATCCCCTCATCATGAATTCTTTTTAGCACAACAGATACTTTTTCCTCATTTGGATCTAAAAAATCGATACTTACACCTTTTTTCTTTAAATCCAACCCCGCAGCAAGCACTACACTTGAAGACAACAATAACGATATGCTTAACATTTTAACAGTTGACAACATAGTTTTCTCCTTTTGTTGTTTTATTTTCAATTAAATAAACAGTTTTATCCAAGACAAAATTATAAAATTTTGATACACTTGCATCATGACTTTTTCAATATTATTATCAATGTTTGCACTTTCTCTTGCAATGTCAATTTCTCCAGGTCCTGTTAATATGCTCGTGATCTCTTCAGGAATAAATTATGGTGTTAAAAAAACCATGCCTTTTGTTTCAGGAGCCACCATTGGTTTTACACTTTTACTTATATGTGTAGCGTTTGGGTTTATAACCGTACTGGATAGATTTCCATCAGTACTCAGTATAATTGAGATTGCAGGATACACCTTTATCATCTACATGGGCTACAAGATTGCCTCTTCTAGTGCAGAATTAAGTATTGATGAGAAAGAGATGAATACACTTAAGTTTCATGAAGGTTTTTTACTGCAATGGCTTAACCCAAAAGCTTGGATAGCTTGTGTATCAGGAATATCAATGTTTTCATCCATAGAAAACTCTATCCCGTTTTTTGTAATTATCTATTTTTTTGTTTGCTATGCTTCATTAACATTTTGG
>JAYEFX010000146.1:0-2052 GCA_034658775.1 Campylobacterota bacterium | reverse complement strand
AAAAAGCAAACACTTAAAAACTCTACAAAATTTGCCAATACAACAGGTATTGGCAAATTTTGTAGAGTTTTTAAGTGTTTGCTTTTTAACGGTTGCCGTTCCCACATATTCTCTACCACGTTGTACTCCAATAATAAATCCATCTCCACAGCGTGCTTTAAATTCACCTTTTCCACCCGTACTGTTCATGATATCCAGCATGTTTGGCTTAATTGAAGAATTTTCAACATAACGATATTTTGGAATATCATATTTGATAACTGAAGCCAACAATGTTTGATTGTACGTACTTGTTTTTGATTCTGTAGCTACGGTTGTTTTTGTATTGGCGGTGTAGGTTGTAGCTCCTCCCAAAACTTTTAGTGAAGCACTGGCACTAAGATTTGAGTTTGCAGCAACTTCAGAGGTGCTTTCTGTAAAATCAAAAAATGTTTTTTGCACTCGATTTCCAGAATCATACAGATCGGTTGATGAAAACTGTACACAACTGCTTTTTAACTCCCCCGTTCTTAGATCATATCCTAATCCATAGTGACCACCATTGATATAATCTACGGGCAAAAATGTTACTGGCATATTTGCCATTATTCCTGTTGATGCTAGCAATGCAATAGCTGAAAAATACTGCTTTACAGACTGTTTTTTAAGACTCTCCCTCATTTTTTACTCCTTTTAAAAAGTAACAATATTCAGATGAAATAAATCCATCCACCTAATAATAGTATACATTATTTAGCATGAAATGTCACCAATATGTAGCAAAGATTTATTAAAATATATTTTTAAGTAACAATTTAGATAAAATTTTACAATAGTACCAAAATAGTATCCTAAAATAGACTCAATTTATAACTTTTATCATACTATTATTCCATCAGTTAAGTATCACCTTAAGTTCTTTTATATACACTATGCAAATAATTCATATTACAAAATAAAATATAAGGAAACTATGTGAGCAATGGATACACCCATTATAAAGATGTTGATCAGCAACAATTGCAAATAGATATTGATGCTATCAAAGAAACAATTGGAGATGCCACTCAAAAAGATTTTGAGCACCTTTTAAAACTCGAACTGTGGGGAAGAATCTGCACATTTACAGGTTTTGCATTTATTGTTGTGGTCGTACTCACGGGTCTTAGTGGCTTTTGGTTTTGGGTTGATGCACTGATTGCAGCTGCATTAATAGGGATAGGAAATGTTGGACGATGGGCAAATGTAACGCACCCTATTTTACATGGTGCGTACGATAAAGTTCCCAATATTCCTTACCGCTACACCAAAGCAGGATACGCAAAAGGTGCTCGACGATACATTGATTGGCTCGACTGGATCACTCCAGATGCTTGGGCATTTGAGCATAATATCATGCATCATTATCATCTGGGTGAATTGGATGACCCAGATAATGTTGAGAGAAATTTAACCTGGTTGCACGATGCTAAGATTCCAATGTTTGCTAAATACATGACAGTATATGCTTTTGCATTTCTTTGGAAACTCCTTTATTATGCACCCAATACACTAAGAATTCTTGAAAATAAAGAGCGAAAAAAACAAAAGCTTGAGCCAACTACAGAGTATCAAATAAGTCCCTTTAAGAAAAATGGTTTAACATTGTGGAAGCATTATATTTTACCGTATGGTCTTTTTCAATTTATTTTATTGCCGTCATTATTTTTTCTTTTAGCTGGATGGGAAGGGGCAGTGAGTGCTTTAATTATTTTAATTATGGCTGAGATTGTTGCCAATCTGCATTCGTTTTTGGTGATTGTGCCCAATCATTCTGCAGAAGATATTTATCAGTTTTCAACTCCCCATAAGACTCAAGGGGAATACTACTTACGTCAAATCATGGGAAGTGTAAACTACAATACGGGGAGTGATTTTATTGATTTTTTACATGGTTTTTTAAACTATCAAGTGGAGCATCATCTTTTCCCCGATAAACCGCACAGTTTTTATCAAAAAATGCAACCTATTGTTAAAGATATTTGCAAAAAACATAATTTAGAATATCGGCAAGATTCCGTTTTTAAACGAATT
>JAYEFX010000145.1:0-10345 GCA_034658775.1 Campylobacterota bacterium | reverse complement strand
ACTAATCGTTGCATGATCCTACCCCTTTTAATATATTTATAATCATTGTATCTTTATTTTAATAATAATTGATTAAAACAAATCATCTACTGATTGTACTATTAAGATAAAGCCTTAAGAGCTACACAGAACTATTTTTATCAAGCTATTTAACTCTACTCTAATCAACTTACGATACAATGCGCAATGCCTTTAGCCAATCTCAATAAAGAACAACTTACTGCTGCAACATGTAAACAAGGATACAACCTAATTATTGCTAGTGCAGGTACGGGAAAAACATCCACCATTGTTGGAAGAATTGCTCATTTAATCAACAAAGGGATCAAACCCCAACAAATATTACTACTCACGTTTACCAATAAAGCAGCAGCAGAGATGATCTCTAGAGTAGCAAGTTTTTTTGGCAGTGATGTTGCATCTGAGATTATGGCAGGAACGTTTCACAGTATTAGCTTCAAACTTCTGAAACAAATGGGCATGCAACTCACCCTTAAACAGCCCAATGAACTTAAAACGTTATTTAAATCCATCTATGAGAAACGTGTCTTTTACAACCGTAATGAAACCTCTCCATATGATGGTGGGTATTTATACGATCTGTACTCTTTATATCTTAATTCCCATTACGATGAATGTTTCACCCAATGGATGAGTGATAAAAACGAAGAGCATGCCATATACTGCATGATTTATGAGGATGTGATAAAAGAGTTTAATGCGCTAAAAAAAGAGTACGGTTATGTAAATTTTGATGATTTATTAACCCTCATGCTCGATACCCTCAACAGCAAAGAGTTTTATTTTGAAGAGATTTTAGTGGATGAATACCAAGATACCAACCCACTTCAAGGTAAACTTTTAGATGGATTCAAACCTAAATCTTTATTTTGTGTGGGGGATTATGATCAATCTATTTATGCCTTTAACGGCAGTGATATTGGTATCATCTCCACCTTTGATAAGCGTTACACATCAGCTACAGTCCATACTTTAAATAAAAACTACCGCTCAACACGACCTATATTGGATCTTGCAACAAAAGTGATCAACCACAATGAACGTATTTATGAAAAAAATCTAGAAGTGATACGAACCCAACATCACAACAAACCTAAACTTCTTGGTTTTGATATGCTGTTTGCACAATATGAATTTATTGCAAAAAATATTCAACAATCTAAAACAGCGCACAGTGATATTGCCATCATCTATAGAAACAATTCAACAGCTGATGGAATTGAAGTTAATCTTCGTGAATACCAAATTCCAGCAAAACGAAAAGGGGGTATGAGCTTTTTTGATGCACGTGAAATCAAAGCTATATTAGATCTCATGACCCTGCTTATCAATAAAAATGACATGATGGCATTTATTCATCTTATAGAATACGGAAAAAATATAGGAAAAGCGATCTCCAAAGAGCTCTTTGATGCTTTGATGATTGTAGGAGATGGAAATATCTTTGACGGTTTATTTAATCCAGATGAAACTGTACGAAACCCTTATGAAAAAAAAGCCGTCAAAAATGTCCAGTTGGGTCTTTTTGATGATTTTATCGAATTGGGATCTTTAGCAAAATTTAAAGACAGTGGATTCAATGAAGCATTTTTAGGAAATCCTATTATCAAGCATCCAAAATTGAGTCGTGAAGGGGGAGAATTTTTATATCAATTTTACCTTCTTTTAAAAGATTTAAAACGTGTCAAAAATCCCATAACACTGATTGATCATATTGCCAATTCACTTTTTTACAAACAGATTAAAGAATCCCTAGCAAACAAAAGAGCCACACAAAAAGATGGATCAATCAATCCAGAAGTGTATAAAAATGCTCTTTCAAAGATTGATCGTAAGATCATTCTACTAAAAAACCTTTCCAAACACTACAAAGATCTGCATAAATTTATCAACGCCATGATTTTAGGAGGTACAGAGATGAGTGAAGGGGAAGGGGTAAATTTACTCTCTGTGCATGCAAGTAAAGGTTTAGAGTTTAAAGAGGTTTATGTCATTGATCTGATGGATGGTCGTTTCCCCAATCGTAAACTCATGAGCAAGGGTGGAAGTCTTGAAGAGGAGAGACGATTATTTTATGTCGCAGTGACTCGAGCTAAAGATCTTTTATATCTCTCTTTTGCTAAATACGATCAAATCAAAAAATTAAACTTCATCCATTCACCCTTTTTAGTTGAAGCAGGATTGATTAAATAAGCATCACCTCTTAATCAATCAGATCTAAGGTGATTGTAAACACGGCTCCGGTTAATTGTTTTCCTTCATGGTTAAAAGTATTGTTTCGTACACTAATATCACCGTGCATATGCTTAACAATGATTTCTCGACTCATGTACAATCCAATTCCCGTTCCATTTTCTTTATATTTGGTTGTAAAATAAGGGTCAAAGACCTTTTCAAGAGCATTTTTTCCAATTCCCCCTGCACTGTCTTGAATAGTGATGCATGCCCTATTGTCAATCTCTTTAACATCAATAAAAACATATCGATCTTCACGCTTATTCAAAAGTGTAGCATCAATGGTATTGGTCAATATATTCATAAATACTTGAACCAGTTCACTTTCAAAACCATCAACTTTTAAATCGGAGATATTTTTTATGATGGTAAAATCATTATTGATAAATTTTTTCTCAATGATGGCAAATGTTTTTATAAAAACCGATTCTACAGAGAAAACCTTTGATTCTTTTTGTGGCTTGAAAAAGTCTCTAAAGTCATCAATCGTTTTGGATAAGTGTTGAGTGGTTTGCGTAATGTTATCCATAGTATCAATCAAATCTTTTTCATCCAAAAGACCTAATTCATTTTTTAATTTAACCCCACTTGATTCTGTTGAGATAACTGAAAGAGGCTGACGCCACTGATGGGCAATATTTTCAAGCATCTCCCCCATGGATGCCATTTTTGATTGTTGGTACATCATTCGATCTTGATTTTTGATTTTTACTTTATTGTGTTTGATTTTTTCTGCCATATCGTTGAGTGCCATCTCCAGCTCACCAATCTCATCTTGAGAGCTTATGTTTAGTCTATAATCTAAATCTTCTTCAGAAAACTTTTTTGCAGCAATGGTTAATTGCGTTAATTTATTGGTTAAATAATTGGACATCCAAATAGCTATAAAAACAACCAAAACAATCATCAACACCGTATATATTGTTAATTCTTGAACCAATACAGAAATATAGTCTTTAAGTTTGACAATATTACTAATTTCAATGTCTTGTAATTTTTGTGTTTGTATCTTTAAAGAGCTTTGGATTTTCTGACTACTTTGAATAGCAGAACTGTGAAATTCATCCACATTAGCTCCAATGGTGACAAAACCAAATCCTCTTTTATTTTCACCGTATTGCCCTGTGTAGTAAGGTATGGTAGCTGCTGTAGTTAATTTCCACAAATTACTCCAATATATAATAAAAGAACCACTACCTCCATCTTTCGTTAATTGCATCCAACCATCACACTGTGGGGCAAAATTTAAATATCGACAATCCAATGCAATATCACCAGCATTTTTTAATTGAGCAATATTGGGCTTTTTTTGCAACGATTGATTATCAAATTTTGGAACGGTTTGCAAAAACTCATTTAATGTCATGCCTAAACCAGCATTGTATTTTTTCGCCAAATCCAAACTCAACCAACCCGGAACTCTTTTTCCTGTTTCAGGGTCAAACCCAACAATAAAATAATCTCTTGGATGGGAAATATTTCGAGCTTCATAATCCCACATAAAAGCATAATTTCCATCACCTGCATTAGAGATATCTTGCCGTAAATCATCATTAATAGGATGGAAACGATCTGTAAACTCCATAATATGGTAGTGATCTAATGCTAAACTGATGTATCCAATTTTTTGATTATTTTTAAATACAGGGGTGATAAAACGGATAATTGCCTCAAATCGTTTTCCTTTTGGGTTTTCCAATCCAGCGTACCCATGATCTTGTGGTTTGAAATCTATTTTCATTTTTGTTGCATTTTTTTGATTAAACGTTCCAATTAAATTTGATTTTTGATACGCACCAATGACATCTGAAACATAAATTTGCCCTTTTTCTAACGTTTGAATCTGTCCATAATAGTTTTCTGAATTTATATAGGTATTGGATCGTTTTGAAATATCAAGCGTTTGCGTATTGATTTGGGATACTTTATATAACTCTTGCCCTTTAGTATCAAAAAAACTGATCTCTTTATAAATAGGCATTGTTTTTGTTAAATATCTATTTACCTTATGTTGATTAAAGTTTTTTTCATTGTCTTTATTGTTGGCTTTTATTTTTGTTGATTCTTTTTTCTTATTGACAAGAATCCATTTCTGCGCTTGATCATCGTAACTGTATTGAGGATCAATCTGAACTTTTCGTTGCTTGATTGAATAGAAATCTTCTAGAACTTTCTGATCTATGTGTAAAGTTGATAAAAACAATATATCTGTATCTCGGTGTCTTAAAAAATTTGCTACATGTGCAGCCAATGAGATACTTAATTGCTCAATTGATTTTTGTGATTTTTCATCCAAGGCTACAATACTGCTGTTAATAGCATCATCAATAGTATCGTGTAAAATTGTTTTATTTAAAACATGCATTTGCTGAGTATTTTGAATAAAAAAACCATTAAGTTTATCAATACCTTTTAATGCTAAAAAACTAATAAGAACAACAGGAATAACTTTGATTATAATAAATAATAAAATCAATTTAAGTTTTATGCTAAGGTTCTTCACTACACTACTCCTTTGTACTAAAAAATAGTTACATCATTATTGTACCATAAAAATATTTGAAACAAATAGCTGGAAGTTTGCTTAACTTGATTTAGGTCAACATTAAGTTTTTAATGTGTACAATATATCACAATAGTGAGGGGGTGTATTATGATATTTTTGAAGAGGTTGTTTTATATTTTGATTATAATTCAAACATTTTTAGTAGCTTCACAAGGTGAGGAAACTAAACAAAAGATAGTGTATATTGTTTCGGATATAAACATACCATTTTGGGATATTATGGCAAGAGGTATCAAGCAAAGTGCAACTAAAAATGGATATAATTTTGAAGTTTACAGTGCAGGCAATGACAAAAAAGCAGAACTGCAAAATCTTTCTAAAGCTATAAAAGAGAAAGTTGCTGGGATAATTATATCTCCTATAAACTCCTCTACAGCTTCAACGATTTTAAACCTATCCAAAAGGGTAAATTTACCAGTAGTTATATCTGACATTGGTACGGATAGTGGAGATTATGTATCTTTTATATCTTCAAATAATTTGGATGGTGCTTACAATATAGGTAAAGTTTTAGCTAAAAAGATGAAAACATTAGGCTATGACAAAAAAGGGACTGTTGGGATTATAGGGATACCTCAAAAAAGAGCAAATGGAAAAGCTAGAACAAATGGTTTTATGAAAGCTATGGATGAAGCAGGTATAAAAGGTGCAGGGATAAGACAGCAGGTTACATTTTCATATCAAGAAACTTATGATTTTAGTAAAGAACTTATTGAACAAAACCCAAAAATGAAGGCTATTTTTATTCAAGGTTCAGACAAGTATAAAGGTGCTTTAGATGCTATAAAAGATACAGGGAATAAAGATAAAATTTTATTGGTAAGTTTTGATTCAGAACCTATATTTTTAGAACTTATTCCAAAAGGTGTATTAGTCGGTGCTGCTATGCAACAGCCGTATCTTATGGGATTTGAAGCTATGAGTCAATTAGATAATCATCTAAAAGGTAAAAAAGTGATTAAAAATAAACAATTAGAAATTTTAGCCATATCAACAGATAATATAAAAAAGAATCTACCTATTATAAAAAAGAATGTATTGGGTATTGAGTAATATAGTTTAGTATGTATAATATAAAATTTTATCAATCTTTACAGTTTGTACTTGGGGTAATAGTTATATCTATAATAACTATTGCATTGGTTATTCAATATTCATCTATGAGTGAACACACTAAAAATAGATTACAAAATGATATAAAATATCAATCTAAAATAAGTATAAATCAACTAAAAAACAATATCTCACCGTTTATGGAATCTTATTCTATAAACGAATATGAAAAGATTTTAAATACAGAGTTTGACCATAAAAGTATATTTGCTATTGTTGTTTATGATTTTAATATGGCAAAAGTTATGGGTGAAGATAAATTTGTTACAGGAAAAATAAGAGATAAAAATTGGAATATAGTTACAGTAAATGAAAAACAAAATGCTGAAGAACTAAAAAAATCATATTTAATAGAATCTAGCGATATCTTATCTTCAAGCGGTGTAAAAATAGGGACTATTACAGTTTATAGTAGTGATAAATATTTAGAACAAGAACTAAATCAACTATTATCAGATAGTTTATATGTGGCATTTTTTGTTTATCTATTTTTGATACTTTCATTATTTTACATAACAAAGTATTTTATTTTAAAACCAATATTTAGTGTTGTTGATTCTATACAAAAGCGTGACGATGATGGGATACCCCTCAATAGAATAAATATAGTCAATTCAAATGAGCTAGGGTTACTTTCAAATACAATAAATAATATGCTAGATAAAATAGTTAAATCTAAATTGATCATTGAGTCTAAAACTAAAGAACAATCCAGTCTACTCTCACTTTTTGATAAAGGGGAAGTTGCACTTTTTAGATGGAACAACGATGAGAACTGGAGTGTAGATTTTGTATCTAATAATACAGAACAGCTTTTAGGGTACACAAAAGAGCAGTTTTTGCAAAACCATATCGCTTATGCAACACTCATACATAGTGATGATAAGAAGTCAGTTACAAAAGAGGTAACTGATGCAATGACACAAAATAAAGATTTTTTTACACACAAACCCTATAGAGTAACAACCAAAGCGGGTGAAATAAAGTGGATACTTGATAGCACACTTTTAGTAAAAGATGAGAAGGGTAATGTCACACACTTTTTAGGAACTATTTCAGATATAACACAAACAAAACACAGTGAAGCACTTCTTGCAGAGCAATCAAAACTAGCATCAATGGGTGAGATGATAGGTAATATTGCCCATCAATGGAGACAACCATTATCTGTAATATCAACTGGTGCTACAGGATTAAAACTTCTAAAAGAATTTGGAGAATTATGTGATGAAGATATTCTTAAAACTTGCGATACTATAAATAACAATGCCCAATACCTGTCAAAAACAATAGATGATTTTAGAAACTTTATTAAAGGGGGTAGAACTAAAAAAGTATTTATGTTAAAAGATACTATTGATAGTTTTCTACACCTAATGGATGGTTCTATAAAAAACAATAATATAAATATAATACTAGATATAGAAAATAATATCAAAATAGATGGATATGAAAATGAATTAACACAATGTTTCATCAATATATTTAATAATGCTAAAGATGCTTTAAAAGAGAAAGTATTAAACAATGAAAATAGACTTATATTTATCTCTACTTTTGAAGATAACAATAAAGCAATTATAAAAATAAAAGACAATGCTGGTGGTATTCCTATGGATATTATACATAAAATATTTGAACCATATTTTACAACCAAACATCAATCAAAAGGTACTGGATTAGGTTTGCACATAACCTATAATTTAATAGTTGATGGTATGAATGGAACTATTGAGGCCCATAATGTAGAGTTTGAATATGAAGAAAATAAATATACTGGGACAGAGTTTATAATAAATCTGCCTTTAAAATAAATACAACATTACATGATCTAATATTTTTATAGAAATTTGACAAAAATGCTGTCAAAAAATAGGAAAAATATCAGGAACAAAGTGCTGAAAGTTTGTTTAAATTGATTTGGGTCTTTCAGCAGAGTAACCATCACTTTTAGATATACTCGCGACCATAAAGTAAATCATAGGATAAAACATGAGTGATAAATACGAACCAAAACAGGTTGAAGATAAATATTATAAAATATGGGAAGATCGAGGTTATTTTGAAATTGATGGAAATCAAGCCATTCAACAAGAGGGAAAAAACTTCTCTTTAATGATGCCTCCACCCAATGTAACAGGTAGTTTACACATTGGTCATGCTTTAACCTTTACCCTTCAAGATATCATCACACGATACAAGCGAATGGATGGATACAAAACATTATGGCAACCAGGAACCGATCATGCTGGAATTGCTACACAAAATGTTGTCGAGAAACAATTACTGTCTGAAGGAACCACAAAAGAGGAGATTGGACGAGATAAATTTTTGGAACGTGCTTGGCTTCAAAAAGAAACATCTGGTGGAAATATTGTCCATCAAATGCGAAAACTGGGCGTTACTCCAGCATGGAAACGTGAACGATTCACTATGGATGAGGGTCTTCATGAAGCGGTAAAAGAAGCTTTTGTTTCTTTGTACAACGATGGGCACATCACTCAAAACAACTACATGGTCAATTGGTGTACCCACGATGGGGCACTTTCAGATATCGAAGTGGAACATGACGAAGTAAATGGTAAATTTTATACCATGGTTTATAAATTTGCAGATGGTAGTGGTCAACTTGAAGTAGCTACTACACGACCTGAAACCTATTTTGGCGATACCGCCATCATGGTACACCCTGATGATTCACGCTACACTGGCATTATAGGTAAAGAGGTACTTTTGCCCCTTACAAATCGAAGCATCAAGGTGATTACGGACACCCATGTTGATATGGAATTTGGGACAGGAGTGGTAAAAGTTACCCCTGCACACGATCAAAATGACTACGCAGTAGGAAAACGACACAACCTAGAATTTATCAAAGTATTTGATGAAAAAGGTATTTTAAACGAATACTGTGGAGAGTTTGAAGGACTTGAACGACTTGAAGCGCGAAAACCTATTGTTACTAAACTTCAAGAAGAGGGATACATTGTAAAAATTGAAGAACACGTTCATCAAGTGGGACATTGTTACCGATGTAAAAATATTGTTGAACCGTTTATCTCACAACAATGGTTTTTAAGCAACGAGATGGCTCAAAACTCTATTGATAAAACCAAACAAGAAACCAAACAGCGTGCACAAAATGGAGGCAGTTTATTTCATCCACAACACTGGATAAACTCTTACACTGCATGGATGGATGAGCTTCGACCTTGGTGCATCTCTCGACAACTTTGGTGGGGGCATCGAATCCCTGTATTTACCTGTGATGATGAAAACTGTAAGCATCAATGGGCGGATAAAGAGGATACTCCACAATGCTGTCCTAAATGTCAAGGGAAGAGTATCACTCAAGACCCGGATGTTTTAGATACCTGGTTCTCTTCTGCACTTTGGGCTATGTCACCATTGGGTTGGGGAAACAACGGAAAGCTTGAAAACCTTTACACGCTAAGTGATGAAAAAGATTTTTACCCCAATTCATTGTTGATTACAGGCTTTGATATTATGTTTTTTTGGGTAGCACGTATGATGATGATGGGGGAACACTTTAAGGGTGAATTGCCATTTAAAGATATCTACATGCATGCGCTTGTACGTGATGAAACGGGAGCAAAGATGTCCAAATCAAAAGGAAATGTTATTGATCCTTTGGACATGGTTGAGGAGCACTCTGCTGATATTATTCGATTTACCCTAGCGTATTTGGCCGTTCAAGGTCGCGATATTAAATTGGGAGCAAAAAACCTAGAACAATTTAGAAATTTTACCAATAAACTCTACAACGCAAGCAACTTTTTACAACTCAATGTGGATACTTTTGCTGATCTTAAAGATATTGAGATTAAAACAGCACTAGGAAAGTACATGCAAAGTCGACTTAGTGTTGCTGTAAATGAGATACGTACTACATTGGATACCTATAAATTTAATGAAGCAGCATCCGTATTGTACAAATTTGTATGGAATGAGTTTTGTGATTGGGGAATTGAATACTCCAAAGCAGATAAAGATTCCATCACTGAATTGGGAGCTATTTTTAAAGAAACACTTAAGATGATCTCTCCATTTATGCCATTTATTGCGGATCATTTGTACCACAAACTAAGCGGAACAACCCTTGAAGAGGATCAATCATTGATGATCATGAATTTTCCTTCAGATATCCAAAAAGATGAAACCATTGAAGCAATGTTTGCACTGATTGAAGAAGCTATCACAGCAACACGACGAGCCAAAGTGATCATCGATATGGGGAACTCAAAAATAGCTAAAGCCTACATCAAAATAGACAAAACTATTGATACAGCTGTAGCAAAACCATTTATCCAAAAATTAGCCAAAGTTGAAAACATTGAATTTGTAGATGCTAAAGTTGAAAACTCAATCACGGATGTATCGGATAACTTA
>JAYEFX010000144.1:0-2062 GCA_034658775.1 Campylobacterota bacterium | reverse complement strand
CATGAAACAAAAAGCTTTTTCATGTTTTTGCACGGATGAAAAACTTGAACTAAGCCGTGAAAATGCTAAAAAAAACAAACAGCCTTATCGTTATGATGGGGGTTGTTATGCCTTAAGTGATGCCGATGTTATTGATAACGAAACACCTTTTACCGTAAGAATTCAAGCACCCCAAGAAAATATACAATTTACCGATTTAATCAAAGGTGATTTTGACTACAAGCCATACGATGTAGACAGCTTTATTATTCTTCGAAAAGATAAAATGCCTACGTATAATTTTGCTTGTGCAATTGATGATATGCTTTACGATATCTCAACCGTGATTCGAGGTGAAGATCAGCTTCCAAATACCCCAAAACAGATCCACATACGTCAATCTTTGGGTTATAAAAAACAGATCAACTACATCCATTTACCCCTTATACTTAATAGTCAAACGGGGAAGAAAATGAGTAAACGGGATGACTCTTCCTCTATTGCTTGGCTAATAAGTGAAGGATTTTTACCTATTGCCATTGCCAATTATCTTGTTCTTCTTGGAAACAATACTCCAACAGAAATTTTTACTCTAGAAGAGGCTGTAGAGTGGTTTGATGTGAAAAAACTTTCAAAATCTCAAGCAAAATTTGATCTGGATAAACTAAAGTTTATCAATCGAGAACACATGAAACTTCTTGATAACATGCGTTTTTCAAAACTTTTAGGATATGCAGATGAAGACTTTGGAATTTTAGCCAAAATCTACATTGAAGAAACCGATTCAATCCAAGAGATAAAACAGCGTATCGATGCAATCTTGGCACCAAAAGAAACACCAAAAGAGTTTGAAAAAGAATATTTAAAAATCAAACAATGCATGCAAAATGCCCCATTTATTCACGATTTTACCCAATTAAAAAAATACATTGCAGATCAAACAGGACTAGAGGAAAAATCTTTACTTAAACCGTTAAGATACATCTTAACAGGTGAGTTTAATGGTCCCAACCTAAGCGATGTATATCCACTTATTAGAAACTATTTAGGAGAAATTATAAAATGATAGATGCACTTTTTAGCTCAATAGCCGTAGTTGTTTTAGGAGTTGTTAGTTTATACAAATGGGTTGTTATTATCTCTGCTCTTTTAAGCTGGGTGAGACCCGATCCATATAATCCAATTGTGCAAATGCTTACTCGACTTACCGAACCAGCTTATGCACTGGTGAGAAAATACATACCAACTGTATTTGGTGGAATGGATATTGCTCCACTGATCATCATTTTTGCATTGATTTTTCTAGAAACCTTTTTAGGTCGATTATTTGTAGGGATGTAAGATGAAATTTATAGGAGGATTACTGTTTTCGATATTGTCATTAGTAGCCAATGAGGTAAATATTGCCGTACCCTCCAATGAGATGCAATTAGCAAAAAATCCACCTATAACTCTTGCATGGCTTAAAGATAAACCACGTACAATCACAAAAGATTTTTACATTAGTCAATATTTTAAACAAGAGATTAGTTCTCATGAAGCTTTGGAAGCTTTAGGTCAAGCCAAAAATGTAAACAATAAACTCTTTTATGCATTTGCAAAAAAATTCAATCATGATGAAACCTATGCTGTCGCACAATGTATGCAAGCTAAAACAAACAATCTAATCAATCAACACATCGATTGTATTGAGGTTGGTTTATCAATGTACGATGCTACGAAATTGAACTATGATCAACTTGATACGCTAATACAAAGACTTGAACCAATCTATGAAACGCACGCTAAACAATTAAAAATAATAAATGCCACCATCCCTTTTATTAAGCTTACTTCCAGTCCAAACGATGTTTTTTTTGGTGTTTTTAATCATTGTGGAAGTGTCTATCGAGGTAAACATTTTAACTATCCACTTTCACGCAGAACTCTAAAACGACTCTCTAAAGACAAACGATTTCAAAGCAGTATTGCACGTATTGTTTTAAATCAAAATCTTCCACTGATGCAAGAATCTCTTTTAGAAATAAACGATGCAAAATATTCTCATGCCACAAGTTTTTATCTCGCACTTAATGCAATCAAA
>JAYEFX010000143.1:0-2069 GCA_034658775.1 Campylobacterota bacterium | reverse complement strand
TATGAAAAACGTGAGACAATGGGTAAAGAGTTTTTTAAAAAAGTAGGGTTGTTTCGAACACAAAATGAGATGCAAGAGGTACTGTCTCTTGTGCAGCAGTGGAAAAAAGAGTTATCTAAAATGGGTATAGGAGATAAAAGTAAAACATACAATCGTAACTTAATAGAATTTATCGAATTTTCAAATATGCTTGAATTATCTGAAATTATTGTATCAAGTGCTCTTAATCGTTGTGAAAGTAGAGGGGCGCATTATCGTTTGGATTACCCCTTGGAGCTTGAAGAGTTTGCTTATGACTTTGAGTTAAACTGCAGGGAAGATGGAGGTGAAAAGTGAAAATACAAATAAAACGACAAGATCAAGCCTCTTTGGATCAAGAGATAAACTTAGTAGAATATACATTTAAAGAGTTCTACGATGAGACAGTTTTACAATCCCTTATTGAGATAAAAACCAATCAAGATGCGACACTTAATTTTAGAAGTGGATGTAAAAGTGGCGTGTGTGGTTCGTGTGCAGTGATGGTTAATGGGGTAGAGAAGTTGGCCTGTAAAACAATGGTTAAAAATGGGGATGTGCTTGAACCCCTACGAAATGCAAAAGTTATTCGTGATCTGGTTATTGATTTGGACTATGAACAACAAAGATTAACGCAAGCTCATGCATTTTTGGATGATAAATCCAATGATGAGGTAACCATTGCGGACGAAAAAGCGATTGATGTGCAAAGCAATTGTATCCTTTGTCAAAGTTGCTACAGCTCTTGTCCCGTGTATGAAGTCAACCCTGACTTTATTGGTCCGTATGCATTAACACGAACTTTACGCTATGTAAATGATAAAAAAGAGAACAATATAAAGAAAAAAATTGATGCAGTCCAAGAAAATGGTGTCTGGGACTGTACTTTATGTGGAAATTGTACAATGGTGTGCCCACAAGCAATTGATCCTAAAATGGACATCATTAACTTACGTAATAAATCTGCACAATTTGGATATACGGATCCAAATATGGCAAATATGAACATGGGATTTAATGCCGATTTTGGCTTTAATCCTAATGGGTTTTAACCATAGTTTTAGATTGCTTTAAGTAGAGTATTAGCTTGAAAAAAATTAAAAATAGATACTCTAAAGGGAGATTACTTTGATGAAAAAAATTACATTTTTGGTAAGTTTGTTTATGTTGGGTGCATTTAGTACACTTGTGGCGCAGCCAGTAAAAATAGGGATGATTACAACGCTATCAACTAAAGCTGGTTATCTTGGAGAAGATATTCGAGATGGTTTTAAATTAGCCATTGCACAAGGTGATGGTAAACTAGGAGATGTTCCTGTGGAACTGTTGGTTGAAGATGATGGAAGAAAGCCAGGAAAAGGTAAACAAATTGCACAACGTTTTATGAAAAAAGAGAAGGTGCAAATTCTTACAGGTATAGTGTTCTCAAATGTGGCTATGGCGGTTGTTCCTAAAGTGGTTAAATCAAATGTATTTTACGTAAGTCCAAATGCTGGACCATCGGCTCTAGCGGGTAAAGGGTGTCATGAAAACTATTTTAATGTAGCATGGCAAAATGATAATCTTCATGAAGCAGTAGGTCAATATGTCACAGGAAAAGAGTTTAAAAATGTGTATCTAATTGCACCAAATTATCCAGCGGGTAAAGATGCAATTACAGGGTTTAAACGATTTTATAAAGGCAACATTGCCGGTGAAGTATACACTACATTAGGGCAATCAGACTATGCAGCAGAGTTAAGTGCATTAAAAGCAAAAAAACCTGATGCCGTGTATTTTTTCTTACCTGGTGGAATGGGGATTAATTTTATTAAACAATACGCGCAAGCTGGGTTAAATAAAACATTACCACTTTTTGGACCTGCCTTTTCATTTGATGAGAGAATTTTAAAAGCAGTGGGTGATGCTGCTGTGGGTGTGATTAATGGTTCTTCTTGGAGTGCGGATCTTGATACGGCAACAAATAAAGAGTTTGTTGCAGCGTTTAAAAAAGCGTATGGACGAACACCAACATTGTATGCAAGTCAAGGTTACGATGGAGCATTGTTAAT
>JAYEFX010000142.1:0-2077 GCA_034658775.1 Campylobacterota bacterium | reverse complement strand
CTATGCCAATCGTATCAACGGATACAGACACTACGTATGTGGGGCGTGTACGAAAAGATATCTACAGCGATAATATCTTGCATTTTTTCAATGTAGCTGATCAAGTTCGTGTTGGAGCGGCAACCAATTCTATTCGAATTGCACTAAAATGGATCCAAATGGAGGAAGATGTATAATGCTTGAAAAAATATTTGAAGGCGCTATTTGGCGAACTCGTTTTATTGTTTTACTTGCTGTAGTTTTTGGCTTATTAGGAGCTGTTGTACTTTTTGTAGTGGCTTCTATGGATATTTGGGGAGTTGCAGTGTATACGTTTAATACAATTATAACAGGAGCGCACCCTCAGCATTTTCATGAAGATATTGTTGCTGGGATTATTGGTGCTGTTGACTTGTATTTGATTGCTGTTGTTATGTTCATATTTGCTTTTGGTATCTATGAACTGTTTATCTCAGATATTGATGAAGCCGCAGGTAAAAATGGTAGTAATATATTGGCCATTCACTCTTTAGATCAATTAAAAGACAAGATTGCCAAAGTGATCGTGATGGTATTGGTGGTAAACTTTTTTCAACGTGTGTTGCACACAGAGTTTACAACTGCTTTAGAGATGTTGTATTTCGCACTTTCAATTGCAGCCTTGGCTGTAGGACTTTACTTTTTAGGTAAAGTTGGAAAAAAATAAAATAAATTTTAAATAATAGGAAATTAAATGGGTAAAATATTTGTAGATGCATGTTTTGGGAAAGAGACACCGTACACACCAGTATGGATGATGAGACAAGCGGGACGTTATCTTCCAGAGTATATGGCTGTTCGAGCAGAAGCAGGAAACTTTTTAAATCTTTGTCATGATCCAAAAAAGGCCGCTGAAGTTACGATTCAACCACTTGATATTGTGGGTGTTGATGCTGCAATTTTATTTTCAGACATTTTGGTTATTCCAGATGAGATGGGGATGGACTTAGAGTTTATCAAAGGTTTTGGACCAAAGTTTAATGATCCTTTAGAAAATCAAGAAGATTTAGATCGACTTATTGGTGGAGATGAAGCTGCATCAAAACTCACTTACGTATTTGACACGATTAAGCTTTTACGAGAGCAATTGGATGAGCGTGGTGACGATAAAGCATTGATTGGGTTCACAGGAGCTCCATGGACACTTGCTACGTATATGATTGAAGGTCAAGGTACAAAAACATACAATCTTTGCAAAAAGATGATGTATTCAAACCCTGAACTGCTTCATAATATTCTTAGAAAAGTAACTGAAGTGGTGAAACTGTACATGGAAAAACAAATTCAAGCAGGTATTGATGTAGTTCAAATCTTTGATTCATGGGCTGCTGCTATTGAACCAGGTAAATACGATGAATTTTCATGGAAATACATGGTTGAGATTTCCGATTATTTAAAAGGAAAATACCCACATATTCCTATTATCATGTTTCCTAAAGGGATCCCTGCATTTTTAGATAAAGTGTACGGAAACTTTGATGTATTTGGAGTTGACTGGGGAACACCTATGTCTATGGCAAAAGAAAAACTTGGAGACAAATACGTTCTTCAAGGAAACATGGAACCATGTCGATTATATTCTAAAGAAGCAACGACTAAATGCGTTGAAGCGATCCAAGATACTATGGGAACAAAACGACACATTTTTAATCTTGGTCACGGAATTCTTCCTGATGTGCCTGTTGAAAATGCTATTCACTTTGTTCATGAGTGTCAAAGAGTTAGTAAAAAGTAATGCACCTTACTTTTGGTCCTATCCCCTCACGCCGTTTTGGCATGAGCTTGGGGATAGATCTTTCTGCCAATACTAAACAATGCAACTTTGACTGTTTGTATTGTGAACTGGCTCCTGCAAAAACCGTAGGCAAACAAACGTACTCTTCATCCGTGCAAGATATTGTTTTACAAGTCAAAGATTCCTTGATTAAACATCCTAATGTTGATGTAATAACGTTTACGGCAAATGGTGAACCTACCCTTTACCCATATCTAGAAGAACTCATTGATGAGATTGATAAAATCAAAGCAGAGGCAAAAACATTGATATTGAGCAATGGTG
>JAYEFX010000141.1:0-2088 GCA_034658775.1 Campylobacterota bacterium | reverse complement strand
TATCTATGATTTAGTTAAATTATACAATAGTGAGTATGGAAAAATGGCTATAGATAATTTAGGTTTACTGGCTGATGTAGTAAGACATAAATCAACCTTTTATAAAGACAATAGAGCTGATTATCAAAATGCCACACCAAAAAATATAAAAATTGTTCCAACACCTGAGTTAAATTATAGTTTTAAAGTAGATTATGAAGATATGGCTAAAAGTATGATAATTGGTAATCCAGAAACTTATGAAGAGTTGTTAGAAAGCCTTGAAGAAATAAAATCAAAACTATCTGTGCTACAGTAATAGAATAGAGAGGTTAATGCGGTGGAAAATATTGTTATTAAAGTGTCTAAAAATAATATCTCTTCACTTAAGATGTAAAAAAATCTGTAATATCACACTCTAAAACTTTAGATATTTTATATAATTGCTCTATATTAAAATGTTTTTTAGAACCTATTTCAGCTTGAGAAATTATCGTTGTTGAACTATGTCCTATTGCTTCTGCTAATGTCCATTGAGTTAAACCCTTAGACATTCGAAGATTTTGAACTTTAGATCCAATTCTTTTATGCAAATCAGATATTTCTTGATTTATTTCATCTTTATTCATAGACTTCCAATAGGAATAATTTTATTGTAAGTCTACCTACGATATACTTTTTTATCAACTTCCAATAGGAATAGTTAAATTAATATTATTATAATATAATGTTAACAAAGTATAATTCTATTACATTAAAGAGGTATCATAAATATATGTTAGAAACTAAAATAAAAAGTGTAATTGACAGATTAAAAAAAGAGTTTTTAGCTGATGCTCGTCCATGGGTAGTTACCTTCTCTGGTGGTAAAGACTCTACAACTGTTTTACAGCTTGTAACCGAAATGCTTTTAGAACTTAGAAAAGAAAAAAAAGATTTAAAAAAAGTTTATATAGTATCTTCAGATACTGGTGTAGAAATGCCTATTATAGAAGATTATACAGGTAATAAACTAAACAAGATTGCAGAGTATATAAAAAAAGAAAATCTCAATATGGAAGTTAATTTATTAAAGCCAAAAGTAACTGACAGCTTTTGGGTATTGCTTTTAGGTAAAGGTTATCCATCACCAAATCAAACTTTTCGTTGGTGTACAGATAGGTTGAAAATTAAACCTGCTACTAATTTCTTAAAATCACTTACAGTAAAAAATGAATCTATTTTAATGCTTCTTGGGGTTCGTTCTGATGAGTCACAAGCTCGTGCTCAATCAATAGAAAAAAGAGATGAAAATCATAGAGGTTTTTCAAAGCATAGTGAGATTCCAAATGCTTTTGTTTATTCTCCCGTTAAAGATTGGACAAATGCTGATGTATGGACATATTTATCAAAAAATCCTGCTCCTTGGGGGGAACATACCGATATGACGAAGCTTTATGATAAAGGTTCTGGAGAAGCAGATTGTAATATTGCTCTAAATCCAGAAGCTGCATCATGTGGTAAAACTCGTTTTGGTTGCTGGGTTTGTACCGTTGTTAGTAAAGATAAGTCAATGGAAAATATGATGAGAAATAAAGGTGATGAATGGATGGAACCACTTCATCATTTTAGAAATAAATTAGAAGCTTACAGAGATACTCAAGGTCTTGGTAAAGTTAAGCGTCAACAACGCCGTAGAAATGGTCAAAAATCAATAGGTCCTTTTTTGCTTTCTACTAGAAAAGAATTATTAAAAGAATTATTAGAGATTGAAAAATCGTTAATAGAACTAGGTGAGATGGGAACAAAAAAACTTATATCAGATGAAGAAATAGTTCAAATTCAGAAAGAGTGGCTTCACGATGGAGACTTCTTTGAAACTGCTATTAAAATGGCTCATGATGTTGGTCGCTTAATAGACTATGAATCAGTAAAATCTTTTAATGACGAAGATAGAAAGTTTATAGAATCAGTATGCGAAGAAAATAAGATACCTGTAAAACTAATAGAAGATTTAATGCAAAAAGAACATAGCTATAGGCATCAGATAAAACGAACTAAGATTTTCACAGATATGGAACGACTTGTTGAAAATTTTGCTAATGGAGTAGTCAATGAGATTTAAGTCCA
>JAYEFX010000140.1:0-2120 GCA_034658775.1 Campylobacterota bacterium | reverse complement strand
ACAAGAATTTGATCATGCATTTGACGAAGAGATGAGCTTGATGTTTATTCATGGTATTTTGCACTGTTTAGGGTACGATCATGAAACAGACAATGGGGAACAACGCCAAAAAGAGATTGAATTGATAAAAAAATTTAATCTTCCAAAAAGTTTAATCGTAAGGACACAAGAGTAGATGGATATAGTTATATTTATAGTTTCAATGGGTGCATTGATTTATGGTGCCGATTTTATTATTGAGCAAAGTGAAAAAATTGCTTTGCATTTTGATATTTCACCTTTTGTAATTGGAGCCACGCTTGTAGCGCTTGGTACAAGTCTTCCTGAGATGGCTGTGAGCATGAGTGCATCCTTGCAAGGTAGTGGTGATATTGCAGTAGCCAATGTTATTGGAAGTACTATTTTTAATATCTCTTTGGTCTTAGGTGTAGTCTTTTTAATTGCAAAAAACATCAATCCAACAAGGGATCTTTTTGCCAAAGATTCATCATGGGCGCTATTTCCTATACTGATATTTATTCTTATGGGTCTTGATGGTGTGTTGAATTTTATTGATGGTTTGCTGTTTCTAACTTTAATGGGTGCGTATTTAATGTTTCTTATTCAAAGTGACCAAGTTGAGGAACTTGATGAACCAGAGGATAAAGATAAATTTGCCTGGAGTAAAACAAGTGCTATCCTAATTGTTGGATTTATATTTGTTGTTGCAGGTGCAAATTTTGCCATTGAAAGTGCAGGAAATATTGCACGTGATTTTGGTATTAGTGAGTGGGTTATTGGATTGTTTTTAGTAGCTTTTGGAACAAGCTTACCCGAATTGGTGGTCAGCGTAAAAGCGGCATTGAAAAACAATGCCGATTTAGCTATTGGGGCCATCATAGGAAGCAATGTAGCAAATTTTACCATGGTATTGGGCTTGAGTTCCATCGTGAACCCTCTTAATGTTGACCTTGGTGCGAACTTTTTTGATATTGCAGCAGCATTTATAGTAACGCTTATGCTGGTATTTATAACTGCCAATAAACTTTACAATAAATCAGCAGGAATAGTTTTGATGGTTGTACTTGGCTTGGTTATACAAAATAGCTTATAATCAACCTCTTAGCAATTGAGCATGCGTGTACTTATTGTATTTTTGCTTCTGTTTTGTTTTACGGAAGCAAAAGAGTTTACCATCGCTTCATACAATGTACAAAATTTATTTGATTTAAAAACAGATGGGACAGAATACAAGCAATACAATCCTAAAATAAATAAAAATTGGAACAAAAACTCTCAAAAAATAAAACTTAATAATGTTAAAAAAGTATTGGCGGATTTGGATGCAAATATTATTGCCCTACAAGAGATTGAATCAAAACAAGCATTGAAAGATTTGCTTCAACTGTTGCCACAATATCCCTATCATGCATTTTTAAAAAATTCACAAAGTGCAGTTGGCCTTGCATTGTTGAGTAAATTCCCCATAGAAACTTCAAAAAAGATCTCCATACAGACGCATAAAAATTATTCAAGACCCATACTTGAAGTCTCCATACGTATTGACAATCGTTTATTCTATGTGTTTATTAATCACTGGAGATCAAAAAAAGCTCCAGAATCATTTCGCATTGATTATGCGAACAGTTTGAAAAATCGCCTCAAAGAGCTTCCTGCAAAAATTGATTACATAGTTTTAGGAGATCTAAATAGTAATTACAATGAACGTGAAACATTAAAGTTTGATAAAAAACTTAACGATACCTTTGGCATTACGGGGATCAATGATGTTTTAATGGATCCTTTAATGTTAATCAACTTATGGCATGAGCTCCCCTACTCAAAGAGGTTTTCGTATAGATACAAAGGTCAAAATACCACTCCGGATCATATAGTCGTAACGAAGAATCTTTTTGACAATCAAGGAATTTCATACGTTGATAACAGTTTTAAAGTATTTAAACCGTACTACTTGTATAAAAACAAAAAAATCACCTCATGGAAGTTTGAAAAACTAACACGTCATGAAAAAATTCATGGTTATTCAGATCACCTGCCCATCATTGCGACTTTTTCAACACAGCCTTTTGTTAAAAAAAATTTTTCTCAAAAGAAAAACACCATTGAATATTTGTATACGC
>JAYEFX010000139.1:0-33232 GCA_034658775.1 Campylobacterota bacterium | reverse complement strand
CGTGGTTTTCCAATGTAGCTATTTTTACCATGCTGGTGCAATTTGGAGTAAGTCCTTTGATTATCTCCTTTGTTGCTGCGATGCATTTTCTTCCAGGCATCATCTTGTCTCCTTTAAGTGGAACGATTATTGATCGAAGTGATATTAAAAAGTTGATGATTACTTTGATGAGCATAGAGTTGTTGATGACAATGGCATTTTTACTTATAGACTCTGCTGCTGATGTATGGTTACTTATGATCGTGTTGTTTATTCGCATGGGTGCAGCATCGATGTTTTTTTCAACTGAGATGACACTTTTGCCTAAACTTATTAGCGGTGTTGCCTTGCAAAAAGCTAATGAGATACATTCGATTATTTGGTCATTTACGTATGCCGCAGGGATGGCTATAAGTGGTTTGGTGGTGCATGCTTGGGGTATTCAAACGGCGTTTATTATAGATGCTTTATTTTTTGTAGCGGCATTAAGTTTTTTTATCCCCATGAAACTGGATATTCAAACATCCCCTGTAAAAGAAAAAGTGATCGATATGATCAAAGATGGGTGGCGATATTTGCGCTCTCATACCATTGCTGTGCAATTGATCTTATTGCATGCAAGTGTAGGATTAACCTCTTTTGATGCTTTGGTGACCTTACTTGCTGATTATGAGTATAAACTTATTATTGCTGTCCCTTTAGCTATTGGGATATCCAATGCTGTTCGTGCATTTGCTTTGATGATAGGACCTTTGGTGATTGGGTCATGGGTAAATAAAGAAACATTAGCAAAAGTTTTTATCTTGCAAGGAACGGCGATTATCATATGGGGATTAAGTTCATCAAATTTTTACATATCACTCATAGGCTTATTTTTAACAGGATTATTTACAACTACAATTTGGTCATACACATATGCTTTATTGCAAGAAAAAGTGGAGCACAAATATCTTGGTCGAACCCTGGCATACAATGAGATGATATTTATGCTTTCAAATGTTTTGACCACTTTATTTATTGGTTTAATGGCAAGTTATGTAAGTCTAGATATAATTACAATTATTTTAGGGGCAGCATTTTATGCCGTGGCATATTATTATACAAGGATACAAAAATGGATATAAACGAAGAAGAGATGGATATAGAATCTCGTGTGATTTTATTAGCAATACTAAAAAAAGAGGATGATGAATCGTTGCATGAAGTGTTGTTAAAATTAGTTGAGACGGGGATGTTTGAATTAAAAGAGGGTAAGCGTTTACTTAAAAAACTAAAAGCACAACAATATGTAGAAGACGGAGGATTGACGGTTATTGGATTAAGTGCTGCTAATGATGCATTACGAGAGTTTACAGTTTAATGCATCACCTACTTATATGCTTTAGCGCTTTTATGTTGTTTGTGGGGTGTACCCCTAAGCAAGAAGTGTATATAAAGAGTAAACATGAGAATCCAAAAGAGATACAGCATACGCAACAAAAACTAGCAAAACCAGTAAAAAAGCCGACGCTTTCCCCTTATGAAAAACTTAGCAACGTGCAAAAAGAGTTTTATCAGATTTTAAAAGAGGATAAATATGCCTCAATTTGTGCCCATAAAAGACTTAGTGTACAACTTTTGAATCTAAATGCAAACCCAATGCAACAAGAGATTCTATTTGAAGAGATGCTTGTACGTTATGCACACAATTTGGCCAATGGGTGCATTGATCTAAAAGCGATGAAGAAGCAAATCAAAAAAAATCGTGCCAAAGAGATCAAATCTATATTTCATCATTATGATCAAAAGGTCAATGAAAATAGACTTTTAGAACAATTTAAATCAAATCAATACAGCATGAAAGAGATTTTACAACCCTATATACCAAACCATCCAGAGTTTTTAAGCATGATAAAAAAACTTAATGACACCACTCTTGACGCTCAACAACGTTATGTTTTACGATTAAATATTGAGCGTTTTAAGTTGTTAAAATCGCATAAAACACAAAACTTTATACAGCTTAATATCCCAACGTACAGATTTGAATTTTTTGAACAAGGTTCTAAAACGGTTAGTTTTGGTACGGTTGTGGGGGATTTCAAAGATCAAACACCCATTTTAAGCAGTACATTAAAATATTTTATTGTGAATCCAACTTGGAATATTCCAGACTCCATTGCAAAAAAAACAATTATACCACGTATGCTAAAAGATAAAAACTATTTGAAAAAAAAGCATATAGAGATACATAAAACGTACGATTTAAACTCTGTGCGGTATGCTCAGCAAGATATTAACTGGCATAAATATTTGAAAAAAAATGTGCGCTACATTCCGTATAAATTTATTCAATTGCCCTACAGTTCAAATGGTTTGGGTAGGGTAAAGTTTATCTTTCCCAATGATTATGCAGTGTACATGCACGATACCATAGGTTCGTGGCGATTTAAGATCGATAAGCAAAAAATTAGAGCGGTTAGTCATGGTTGTGTTCGTTTAGAACATCCGTTGGCATTGATCAAGCATATCTCAACACACTATACTAAAAGATCGTATGCTAGTGTGCGAAAAGATTATGATTCACATAAACTTAAAACAATTTCTCTAAGCAAGCCTTTAGTGGTGCATTTGACCTATTTTTCGGTATCTTTGGATAAAGAAAATAAATTAAATTTTCATAAAGATCTGTACGGTTATGATACGATGCAAAAATTAAACTTCTCTTTTTAGATTATTGCAAAGAGAAGCTATTGGGTTAGACCAATACTGGTACGGGTGGATTTGATTTAAATGCTTCTTTAAATCCATCGGTGATTTTATGCCGTACTTTTCCAAATGCAATAGGATGCAAGAAGTGCGCGTGTTCAATGATATCATCATACGTTCGTGTATGATCATAAACAAAAGCCACACTCTTTCCTAATTTATACGCTTGTTGTGTGATGTTTTGAGCGTAAAGTTTGATATCTGGATGATGTGGATCATATTTATGACCCCATGCAAAAAAGACAAACTTACCACTTAAACGAATGTTTTTATAATCATGGTAATTTAGATCTCGATCAAATCGTGTGGCTTGATCAGAGTAAAAGCGTTCCAGATCAGAATTGAACTCTTCAAGTGCAAAGGTGGGTTGAATATTGGGTTTATTGAAATTAAACAGATACTTTATCTCCACAAGTTTACCTTGTTGGTTTTTGATTTTTGATTCAAAAGTAGATAAGGTTGAATCAACATCTAAAAATTCATAGTTTCCAAAGTTGCTATAGTCTTGATCGATAAGTTTTTTATCCAGCTTAAGTCCTACAGGTGCAGTGATAGGATTGTACAAGAAGATGGTTCCTGCTACCGTTTTTCGTTTTTTCTTAAGCAACTCTTCAAGCTCTTCAAGTTCAAGTTTTTGATCATCTATGGGGAAATAAAGATAATTTTCTACTAAATACTCAATTCCATGTAGGGTTTCATATTTTCCAAAAATTTGCATTATATATCGTCCGCCTCTTTTACATAAGAGCCTAAAAATTTTATGCTCTTTTCATGTTTAGTAAAAATACCTTTTACTCTATCATCATCTTTATGTGCATTAAATTCAATAAAAAATGTTGATTTACCTCCAACAATATGCGATTTAATTTTAGTTAAATTGATATTGGCTTTATCAAAATCGGTTAAGAACTGAACCAATGCTCCAGCATCATTTGAAAGTTGCACCAAGATGGATGTTTTATCATTACCACTTTGGGCATTATCAAAATTGGATATGATTAAAAATCGTGTTCGATTGTTTCCCCTATCTTCAATGTTTTCAAATAAAATAGGAAGATTGTACATCTTTGCGCCCACATGGGAACAAATGGCTGCTGAATTTGGTTCTTTGACCGCAAGTTTTGCTGCTTTTGCAGTTGATTCTACGGGGATATGTTCAATCTCATCCAAGCCTAAATCTTCTAAAAACTTGTGACATTGATCAAAGGCAATATCTTTTGAATAGATACGTTTGATATCTTTGATATGATCAACCGTCGAAGCTAGAGTATGATGAATATCGACCATCACTTCAGTAATGATTTTTAAGTCATATTGCGCAAAACACGAAATAGTATCACTTACGATACCATTGCTGCTGTTTTCAATAGGGATAACCCCAAACTTTGCTTTTCCATTAAATACTTCTCTAAATACACCTCGAATAGAGCCAATAGGTAAATAAGCACTCATGGCTCCAAAGCGACTCTCAGCGGCTTGATGCGTGAAACTTCCCTCTGGTCCCAAATACGCAATGTTTTCAGGCAGTTCAAGATTTCGACTGATGGCAAAAATCTCCAAAAACAGTGCTTCAATTGCAGCTTTGTTAAGTAGCCCTTGATTGAGACTTTCAAGTCGGCTGATGATTGATTTTTCTCGCTCAGGTCGATAGATTGCTCCACCACTTTGTGCTTTAACTTCACCCACTTTTAAAACGATGTCCATTCTATCGTTAAGCAGTTTTAAAAGTTGATTATCAATACTATCAAGTTGATCTCGAAGGATGGTTAATTGTTGTTCTTCAGTCATCTAGTTTAAAAACTCCACTTCATTAGCTATTTGATCTTCAAAAGTATCTCTTTTTCGAATCAGTCTGTCCTTACCCTCTTCAAGAGCGATCTCTGCAACTTTGTTTCGTGTGTTATAATTGCTCGACATGGTAAATGCATAGGCTCCTGCAGAGTGAATTGCTACTAAGTCGTTGTGCTTGGTCAATGGTAAGTTGATATTTTTAGCAAAAAAATCGCCACTTTCACAAATTGGACCCACTAGATTACAATCACTGCATTGAGAATCATTGTTGAGCACCTCAATTCTATGGCTTGCACCATAAAGTGCTGGTCGAATCAGATCATTCATCGCTGCATCAACAATGACGAATCGTTTTTCTCCATTTGTTTTTTCATACAATACTTTAGTGATCAATGTTCCAGAGTTTCCTACAATGTAACGCCCTGGTTCACACAATACGGTAATGTCCAATCCAAATAGAGCATCTAAAATGGTTTGTGCATATTCATGCGGGTCAATCAAGGTTTCATCATCGTATTTGATTCCAATTCCACCACCTACATCAAAGAATTTTAATTCTACTTTGAGTGCAGATTTGATGTTTCGTACCAGATCTGCCATGATGTTCACTGCTTCTTTGATGGGTTCAAGTTCAGTGAGTTGACTACCAATATGAAGATGAATCCCAATAGGGTCAAGGTGCGCTGAATTTTTAGCAATGATGTAGATACGTTTGGCCGTATCAACATCGACTCCAAATTTATTTTCATGCAGTCCTGTCGCGATGTAAGGGTGTGTTTTTGGATCTACATCTGGATTGATACGAACTGAAATTCGTGCTTGCACATCCAATTTCTTTGCCATGGCTTCAACACGATCAAGTTCAGCTAAACTCTCAATATTGATCATCAAAATATCCAGTTTGAGTGCCTCCGTAATCTCATCATCTGTTTTACCCACACCTGAAAAAATGATTTTGTATCGTTGAACACCGGCTTTAAGTGCTCGTTTAACCTCTCCAATACTTACGCAATCAGCGCCTGAACCTAAATTGGCTAAATGTTGGAGTACGCTTAGATTTGAGTTGGCTTTAACGGCATACGAAATCATCGATTTTCGTGCTTTAAAGGCATCTTTCAAGGTGGTGTATTGTTGGGTTATATGATCAAAATCATACACATAATAAGGTGTTTGATATTTGTTGGCTAATTCTTGATAATTTATATTCATAATTTTCCTATTTTTCTCCGTTCCACGCGATCACTTGTTTACCATTTTCATCAAAAGTGGTTGCTGGCATACCCATGATGTTGAATCCACCATCGACATAGTGAATCTCACCCGTTACTCCTGAACTTAAATCAGACAGCAAGTACATACCAGAGTTTCCTACTTCCTCAGTGCTGACATTTTTCTTTAATGGTGCATGTGCTTCATTCCATTTAAGCATAAATCTAAACTCACCAATTCCAGCTGCAGCAAGAGTTTTTATAGGTCCAGCAGAGATTGCATTGACGCGAATACCATCTCGCCCTAAATCTTCAGCCATGTATTTAACGGTCATCTCTAATGCTGCTTTTGCTACACCCATAAGATTGTAGTTAGGGATGTATTTTGCACCACCATAATAGCTCAATGTTAAAATTGAACAATTGTCGCTCATAAGAGGTTTTAGCTCACGTGTAATCTCAATCAACGAATACACCGATACGTCCATAGCTATATCAAATGATGATTGAGGGATATCGTAAAAACGACCGCTTAATCCATCTTTTGGAGCAAAGGCAATAGAGTGAACAATAAAATCAATTTGACCCATATCTTTTTCTAAAGACTCTTTAAGTGCTTTAATCTCATCTGGGTTACTTACATCACAAGGATACACATAATCAGCAGATCCAAATTCATCAGCAATAGGTACAACTCTTTTTTTCAAAGAATCATTTAAATATGTAAAAGCAATTGTTGCTCCTTGCGCTGCACATTGTTTTGCAATTCCGTATGCAATTGATTTATTGTTTGCAACTCCAAGAATTACCCCTTTTTTACCTTTCATTATCATCTATATCTCCTTAGCTATTTTTATAATTTGTTTAAAATCTTCGACATTCCAACTCGCCGTTCCTATAAGTGCGCCATCTACGTTTGGCACTTCTAAAATCTGCTTAATATTATTTACTTTAACGCTTCCACCGTATAAAAGTGGTTTGTTGATTTTCTTTTTTATTTTTCGATGAATAAGTGCAATATCTTCAACTTGTGCAACCACTCCAGTTCCAATCGCCCAAACAGGCTCGTAGGCTAAAATAAGATTGTCATAATCCAGATCAATACCATCAAATTGCTCCCAAATATAACCCAATGTTTCAGTTTGTCCCGCTTCTTTGACGTCCAAAGGCTCACCTACACAATAGATAATCTGATAACCTAAAGATTTGTAATAGTTGTATTTAAGTGTAAGGCTTTTTTGGGTTTCACCCATGACATGACGTCTTTCACTGTGACCAATGAGTATGGTTTTAATTCCAAATTCATCAAGTTGATCCGTACCAATTTCACCCGTAAAAGAACCATTTTTAACATAGTGAGCATTTTGAACACCAACAGTTAAATTTGATTGCACCTCAAAGCTGTCCAAAGCGGTAGCTGTTGGAAAAATATAAACATCATTGTCAATGTTTTCATCTTGTAAAAATTCATTAACATCTTGAACAAATTCTCGAGTGCTTTTTCGTGTGTGGTTTGTCTTAAAATTGCTGGCAATTATTTTCACGTAAACCCTTATTTTATAAAATATTTTTTATTAAAATAAGTATTTTATCATAAAAACACTTATTGTATTACAAGCCCTTTTTTAGCGTGACTCAACAGTGACACTTTTGCTTATAAATATTTAATATTTTTTGCACTAAACTACGATTAACAATTAAACCACAAAGGGTAAAAATGGTTCAAAGTATTTTAAAAAGAGATGGTCAATATAAAGAGTTTACCGCGTATAAAATTGAAGATGCAATAAAAAAAGCATTTAAATCTCAACATACAACGTATGACAGTTCCATTTTTTTTAATGTTTTGGAAAAATTGCAACCTAAACGAATAGTAGCGGTTGAAGATATTCAAGATTTGATCGAAGAGGAGTTGTATAAAGCTCGATATTTTGATGTGATGCGTTCTTTTATTTTATATCGGCATATGCATAAAATGCAACGTGACAATGTGCTTGATGATGATACTACGTACATCAATACGACTCAAACCATTGAAGAGTACATCAACGGAAGTGATTGGAGAATAAAAGCCAATTCAAACACTGGGTATTCCAATGCTGGATTGGTTAATAATACGGCGGGGAAAGTTATAGCTAACTACTGGCTGGATAAGATTTATTCTAAAGAGGAGGGGAACGCGCACCGTAATGGGGATTATCATATTCATGATTTGGATTGTCTGACAGGGTATTGTGCAGGATGGAGTTTGCGTGCACTTCTTGATGAGGGATTTAATGGAGTTCGAGGTAGAGTGGAGAGTGATGCTCCCAAACATTTTGCAGAGGCCTTGGGACAGATGGCAAATTTTTTGGGAATATTGCAAAGTGAATGGGCAGGAGCTCAGGCATTTTCTTCATTTGATACCTACTTAGCACCGTATGTTTTTAAAGATAAACTCTCCTACAAACAGATAAAAAAAAGAATACGAAGTTTTATTTACAATCTTAATGTACCAGCTCGTTGGGGACAAAGCCCTTTTACAAATGTAACGATTGATTGGACAGTGCCACAAGATCTTAAAGATCAGATACCAACACGAAAACAGCAACATTTATTGCAAGGGATACAAGATATTGAATTAATAGCACAGATGAAAGAAAGAGGTTGTGAGAACTTTGAAAATATGACCTATGGAAATTTTCAAAAAGAGATGAACCTTATCAATAAAGCCTATTATGAAATCATGACTCAAGGGGATAAAACAGGGCAACCTTTTACCTTCCCCATTCCTACGGTAAACATCACTGAAGATTTTGACTGGCATGGTGAAAATACGGATCTTCTTTTTGAAAATACAGCAAAAATTGGATCATCGTATTTTCAAAATTTTATTGGAAGTCAATATAAGCGCGATGTTAATGGTGAGTTAATCGCCAATGATGAAGCGTATAAACCAGGTCATGTGCGTAGTATGTGTTGTCGATTGCAACTTGACCTTCGAGAATTACTTAAGCGTGGTGGAGGACTTTTTGGAAGTGCGGAGATGACAGGAAGTATTGGTGTGGTTACGATTAATATGGCACGTCTTGGATTTTTGCACAAAGGGGATAAAGAAGCACTTTTTTTACGCCTTGATCAGTTGATGGATTATGCTTCATCTACTCTTGAAAAGAAGCGGGTATTTATTCAAGATATGTTTGAGCGAGGATTATTCCCATATACCAAACGTTATTTGCCAGGATTTAACAATCATTTTTCAACCATTGGAGTCAATGGAATCAATGAGATGATACGTAATTTTACCTCCGATTCTTATGATGTGAGTTCCCAAGAAGGAGAGGCTTTTGCTGTAGAGATTTTAAACCATATGCGTGAAAAGATGGTACAGTATCAAGAAGATACGGGAAATCTTTATAACCTAGAAGCCACTCCAGCAGAGGGTACGACTTATCGTTTTGCCAAAGAGGATAAAAAGCGATATGGGAGCAGTATAATGCAAGCTGGTATGGATGATAATATCTACTATACCAACTCGTCACAGATCCCTGTTGGTCTGACAGAAGATCCTTTTGAAGCCTTGGATTTGCAAGATGAATTACAGTGTAAATACACAGGTGGAACAGTACTTCATCTTTACATGAAAGAGAAAGTAAGCTCGACTGAGGCATGCAGAAAATTGGTGAAAAATGTGATATCAAATTATCGTTTACCGTATATTACCATTACACCACTTTTTTCAATTTGTCCTAAGCATGGTTATTTAGCTGGTGAACATGAGTATTGTCCTAAATGTGATGCTGAACTGCTCGAAGAACAAAATGCTGCACAATGAACAGTGTGGATAAAATCTAAATATAAGGGGGATAAAATGGATAAAGTAAAAGAGTTACAAAGAGTGCAAAACAAAAGACAAAAATGTATCGTATATACAAGAGTGATGGGTTATCATAGACCTGTTGAGAGTTTTAATGTGGGTAAAACAGGTGAACATAAGCAACGAAAACAGTTTGTTGAATCAAAACATTGTTTATGATCTAACGCCTTTTTCTCATCTGGATTATCCCAATCATCTTAGCTGCATAGTGTGGATGGTTGGGTGCAATATGCGCTGTGATTATTGCTACAATAAAGATATTGTATTTTCCAAGCAGGGTAAATTTAGCTTTGCAGATATGCTGACTTTTTTAAAAAACAGAATAGGGCTTTTGGATGCAGTTGTTTTAAGTGGAGGAGAGGCTACTGCGCATGATTTAATCCCTTTTGCAATAGAGGTAAAAAAGCTTGGATTTCTAATCAAACTTGATACCAATGGAACAAACTTCGAACAAATAAAAAAGTTGATTCAATTAAATTTAGTTGATTATATCGCTTTAGATTATAAAGCTCCAAAATATAAATTTACACAAATAACGCATTCAAATCAATATGAACTCTTTTCACAAAGCTTAGATTTTTTGATTGTACAAGAGATTGATTTTGAAGTGCGAACAACTCTGCACATTGATCTTTTAGATGAAGTGGACATCAATTTTATCATGGATGATTTGCATCAGCGAGGCTATGAAAAAACGTATTATATTCAAGATTTTATGAAAACTGATGATAATATCGCAGGGCTTAAACAAAGTGATAAATCTTTTGATAAGACACTTTTAGGTGATTATTTTAAAGTGGTTTGGAGGTAGATTGGTATTTAGATTAGTGTATTTTTCTTCTCAAAATCAATACACTCATAAATGTAATCATGCCCACAAAACATCCAATAAGTATAAAAAAATCTTTCACTCCAAAAAAACTTACAACAGGATGAAAGAGTATGGGTGAAAAAAATTGCCCTAAAAATAACGAACTTGTAAGATACGCAGAAGCTTGAATTCTTTTTTTAGAATGCGCTCGAGAGAGTATCCATGCGGTCATGTTGGTCATGAGTATTCCTCCTCCAAATCCCATGATAGGAGCAGTCAAAAAGAAAAACTGTACATCTTTAACTAAGCCAATACAGATAAATCCAAAAGAGATGACCGCCATACCGATCATGTAAACTTGCTCAAAAGAAAACTTTTGCTTGAGTTTTCTAAAGGTGATGGCTCCAATAGCATTGGAGACAAAAGCGGTTGCTATGATACTTCCTGTGATGGTACCACTTGCACCAAATTGATTGATGATCAAAAATGGGATTTGTGTAGGTAAAATATAAAAAACCAACATAAGCAAAAAAGCTAAAACATAGATGATGAACAAATTTGAATTTAGATTTTCATCCTCTTGCACATCGTGCATAGGAATTTTTTCATTTAAAAATGCATACACCATTGGCAATAATAATAAACCAATAAAATAGATTAAAAAAGAGTATCGCCAGTGAATATCCGATAGCATTCCACCACCAACGACAAATACAACACCTCCTAAAGAGATAAATGCACCTTGCATACCCATAAATTTGTTACGTTGATCACCTTTGAAATAATCCCCTACCAAAGAGGTAGAAACAATCATCAAAGTAGCAATAGCTATACCCAATAAAAATCGTGAAAACAGCAATAGGTTCATGGTCTCAAGATACAAACCTGCGGTTCCAGCTAGGGTGAATAAAAAAAGAGCCATCAGTGCTGAGGTTTTGCGTCCAATTTTATAAACAATATGCCCTAAAAAAGGTGCCAAAAATGCAATAGCAACTGAAGGCATGGTGATCATTAATCGTGCCAAAAATTCAATATTTGCTTCATTGACAAATGTATCTTTAAGATGGGGCAATGCAGTAACAATAGCTACATTTGACATCATGGTTGTCATGGCAATGAGAAGAAGGGTAAGTTTTGTTGATGTTGAGATCTGTTTCAAATTTCTCCTTTTTCATAAAAACTTCGTAACCATTTATCAAGAGGGTGCAAAAATTTGTAAATTGCGGGCACAACTAACAGTGTTAATATAGTTGAACTCACCAGTCCACCAATAATAGCTAAGGCCATAGGTGCATTGGATTCGCTTCCTGCTCCTCCTCCAAAGGCTAAAGGTATCATCGCTCCAATCATGGCAAAAGTTGTCATCAGGATTGGTCTAAGACGTTTTTCTCCTGCTTGGAGAAGTGCTTCATCGACATTTTTACCCTCTTTAATCGCTTTGTTGGCAAAATCTACGACTAAAATGGCATTTTTCCCAACCATTCCAAGTAGCAAAATGATACCAATCATCACAAATAAACTAAAATTATTTCCAGTTAAATATAATGCTACCATTATACCTGTAAATGACAATGGCATAGACACCATGATGATAAGAGGTTGAATGAGTGATTCATATAGTGCTGCTAAAATTAAATAGATTAAAATTACTGCAAGTACAATAGCCCCAGCAAACGCTGCATTGGTATCTTGCATATTTTCAACGTCACCAGTAAATCTGTAACTGTATCCTTGCGGAAGTAGCTCTTTGATATCTTTTTCAATTGCAAACATCACGGAGTCTAAGCTGGCTCCAAATACACCTGAAGTCACCATGATTTTTCGTTCTCTATCGTATCGATTGATTGAGGCCACACTTTGAGTTTGTTCAAAGCTAATCAATCCTTCAAGAGATACGAACTCACCTTCATTGGTTCGAACATGCAATTTTTTGATATCTTCTATGGAGTTTCTGTATTGATCCTCAAATCGCAAAGTAATATCAAACTGTCTACCATTTTGCTCAAAGTAAGAAATCGCTTTATCACTGGAATAAGCACTTCCTAGTACAGCTGCAATTTCATAAGCACTTACCCCAGCACGTTGAGCATTTTGCCGTAAAATATTTATCTGTATTTCTGGTTTTCCACTCTCATAATCTCGATCGATACTTACCGCTCCTTGGGTATTTTTGAGTTTTTCCATCACTTTTGCTGTGGTTTGTTCTAAAATATCCAAGTCTTCACCTGTAACAACAATTTGTATGGGTGCATTACTAGCTCCCGTGTCAAATGGTGGTAAATCTTCAACGGTGATTACCATATCTTGAATTGTTTTGAATGCTTTGCGGTATTTTTGAACAATATCCTCTTGAGATATTCCTACTCGTGAAGCTACAGGGATAAGTTTGGTGTATATTTTTGCTTTATGCAGTTCATTTGCACTGTTGTATCCTATGGATAAGACAGAGTATTGTACAAGTTGATCCTGCTCAATTTGTTTTAAAAGTGGAGCTACCTTTTTTTGCATATTGGCTATGTTGGTTCCAACTGGTGCTTTTATAAAAACTTGAAACTCACTGTTGTCTTCCATGGGAATAAATTCCATACCAACTTTTAGTGAAAATGAAGCAATCAACAGACCAACGGTGGCAAGTATAGTTAAGGTTTTAAATCGAATTAAAGGTTTTAAAATGGCCACATAAACTTTATCTAAACCCACAAAAAATGGTTCTGTAAAATGATAAAACCAGCTTTGCTTGGCACTTAAAACTCGTGCACTCACAGTAGGGATAAACATAACAGCCACTAAAAATGACAAAACAATACCAGCAGCTACGGTCATGGCAAAAGAGTTGAAAAACATCCCCACAATTCCATCCATAAAGGCTACAGGAATAAATACTGCTAAGAGTACAGCTGAGATTGCTAGAATAGAAAATGCAACCTCTTTTATCCCTTCAAAAGAAGCCTTAAATGGACTTAGACCCTCTTCCATTTTTTTAGTAATATTTTCAATGACCACAATGGCATCATCTATAAAAATACCAATAGCAAGAGTAAGACCAATAAGCGTTAATTTATTTAAGTCGTATCCCAACATATCAATAATGGCAAATGTTCCAATAATCGATGTTGGAATGGCTAAAGCCGATACTAAAGATGCGGTTAAATTTCGTAAAAAGAAAAATACGATTACAATGGCTAAAATAGAACCTAAAATAAGATCAAAAGTAACGTTATCTATATTGACCATAATCTTATCGGATTGATCTTGCAAGAGTTGCATAGTATAATCATCGCCAGCTAATTGAGTGAGTTTTGGCATCACCTCTTTGACACTTTTGATAATGTTTAAAACATTTTCACCGGAGATTTTTTTTACTTCGAGCATCACTCCTTGGTTTCCATTAAATGAAGAAAAACTTTTAGCATCACTTAGCCCATCTTTAATTGTGGCGATATCACTTAACTTGACACCTGATTTGATAAAAATATTTTGAAGTTCTTCTATGGATGAGGCATCTGCATTGGTTTTTAAAATAATCTCTTGGGATTGGTCGATAATCTTTCCTACGCCTAATTTTATATTTTGAGATGCAATAATATTTTGTAAATCAACAGAGGTGATGGAGTATTTATTGAGTAAAAATGGATCCACAAAAATTCTAATTTCTCGATCTTGATACCCAATGATATCAACTTCACCTACCCCTTTTATGCGTTGCAGGTTAGGTTTTATTTTTTCATCTGCCAATCTCATCAGTGCGGTGGTATCCCCAGTTTTTGTGGCAATAAAAAGATTGATTACGCCGCCACTTGTACCCAGTTTTTTGACGATGGGTTGTTCCACTTCGCTTGGCAGTATGATTGAGCCTATTTTATCACGTACATCATTTGTTGCTTCATCCAAATCTTTAAACAGTTCAAATTGAATTGTAACTACGGAAAACCCTTCATATGAAGTAGACATCAATTTATCAATACCATCAATTCCACTAACACTTTGTTCAATTTTATCGGTCACTTTTGTTTCAACCGTTGAAGCATCAGCTCCATTGTAAGCTGTTTGGATAGTTACAACTGGAAAGTCAACATTGGGAAAAAGGTTTACTGGCATTGTTTTATACGACATTAATCCAAAGACGATGAATACCAATACTCCCATAAGTGTTGTTATGGGTCGGTTTATTGAAAATTTATACATAGTTTATCACCCTAATTTTTACTTGTGATGTACCCATCACCAAACAGTCCAACCATCAAATCTTTGCATAGAACTTCAGCACTTATCTTGCGTGTTTTGTTGTTTGCATAAGGGTAGATTTTAGTTATTTTCCCTTGGTATGGAGTTGTGTCTCCATCAAGTTTGTAGTTGAAAACATCACCAATTTTGATAATCTTGTGATATTTTTGATCAAACTCTAATACCAGTTTTCGAGCATTTTTACTTTGTATTTTAAATACAATGGTTTTCATTTGACCACTGACCATATCTCCTATCTCAACTGATTTTTCATAAATAATACCATCAAATGGAGCTTTTAAAGTTGTTTTAGCCAGTAGGGCTTGTTGGTATCGTAATTGGTTTTTTGCATTTTCATGTTTGTAGGCATATTGATCAAATTTTGCTTTGTCAATCATGTGTTTTACTTTGACTTGTCGATTGTAATCACGTTTTGCATATTTTAACGCGGTTTGAGATATTGCTACCATTGCTTTATGGTCATTATTATGAAGCTTTGCTAAAGTATCTCCTTTTTTTATTTCACTGCTTACATCAACATAAATGTGATTTACAATACCACTGCTGTTAAATGCTAGATGTGCATTTTTAGATGCTTGTACATTAAAAGTGGCATAAACTTCTTGGGCATTTAGTATGTTGGTAAATAAAATTAATGTAAATAAACCTTTTTTTAAATTTTTCATTGTATATATTCTCCTATATTTTTTCCTGCGTAAAAATAATACATTGCATACGCTATTTCTAAATCGTATAAACTTTGTTGATGCATTGTACGTGCATTTGTTTGAACACTTAATGCATCCAGATACGATACATTGTCTACTATACCTGCTTTGTATTTTTCTTCTATAGTGACAAAAGTACTACGTGCCCAGCGTAATGCACTGGAAGCACTTTGTATTTTTAATTTGTTGGTTTGTATTCGTTGAACAGATAAATCAAAAAGCATCTCTTGCTCTTTAGTTTTGTGAATAATCTGATTTTTCAATGCTCTTTTATTGATTAAAACAGCTTGTTTATTTTTTGATACGGCTGCTCCATCGTACAGACGTATATTTAGACTTAACATAAGTTTATTTTGATTATCAAGGCCTTTTGGATGGGTTGCATCGGTTCTGTCATATCCGTTTACATTAAAGGTGTCGGTGATGTTTAATTGAGGTTTGTAGGCACTTTGCATTGATGTGGCTAAGTGTTGAAGTGATTTTTCTTGTGCTTGCAAAGCATGTACGGTATTGTTCAGTTCAAACTTGATATTATTGCTTGATTTAAATCGTGCATCATCCAAGGATGTTATGGTTTTCCCCACTTTTAATTCCAAAGATTTTAGTACCGTTTGTTTTTGAAATTTAAGAGATTGCAACATATAATTGTTGGTATCGTATGCAGATTGAAGTTTATCTACAGCATCTTTTGTAGAGAGTTGTGCTTCATAAAATTTTTTAATGCGTATTAATTGTGCATTTAATGATCTTTTTTCTTCATTGAAAGAGTTGATTGAAGCTTCAATATTTTTAATGGCAAAAAAATCTTGAACAATTTGCAAACTCAAACTATTTTTAAATGCTATTGCATCAAAACGACTTGAGTGTAATTCACTTTGTTTTTGTTTTATAGTGGAATGTTTTCGTCCACCATCATAAATATCATAGGAGAATTTTGCGTATGCACTGTAAACATCTCCTGCCATCATAAAAGATCGTTCATCAAGTCGTTGATAATAAGTACCCATGTCAACTGTTGGGGCTTGTGAACTGTGTGTTGCGTCAAGTTCACTTTGTATTGCTTGTTGGCTTAAGTTTTTAGACAGTATCAAGTTATTATTGCTATTTGCATGATTTAATAACTCTTGTAAACTATCAGCGTACATAAGTGCTGGTATGAGTAAAAAAAATAGTTTATGAAACATTTTTCACCTCAATGAACTCGAATAATGCATCTATATAATCATCAATATCTTTTTGAACATTTGTCACGGAGTTCGTAACGCTACTGGCTATAAATATTCCATTGCCCAATACAAATAATCCTTTGACAAGTTTTAGAGTTGAAGGGATAATTTCATTTTTTGCTATCCCTTCATTGATGATGTTTTCCATCCAGCTGTAATAATTGTCGAAACATTCAGTATGGTGTTCAATCATTGCAGTTTCAGGTGTAACCAAAGATATGGAAACAAACTCTTTATACAGTTGTCGCAATTCAATATCTTCATGTGAATAGAAGAAATTAAAAAACACTTTAATTTTTTCTTTGGTTGTAGTGGCTTCTAGGATCTTTTTTTCTTTAATTATATTATGCTCTTGCATCAATATATCTACAATCTCAAAAACAATATCGTCTTTATTTTTAAAATAATCATAAAGTGAACCCTTTCCTATGCCAGCGGTTTGAGCAATTTGTGAAATGGTTAAATCTTTTATACCATTTTGAACAAACAGATCTTTACATGCTAAAGCTATATTCTTTCTTTTTTGAACTTTATCTACTATTATTGCCATAATATCTCCTCAGTAATAAATGACCGACCATTGGTCATTTATATGGAATAATAATACTCTATGGCTTAATTATAGCTTTAAGGATGTGACTGTAAAAGGGGAAGTGTTTGGTTAAAGAGTTTTAGTTTGTAACTGTATGGTTATCCAAGAACAAACCCTTGTGCTTTGATATTGACAATAAGCTCTTTAGATGTTTTGATCCGCAGACGTTTGATAAAAGTTCGCAATCGTTCATCCGAGATATTTTTTTCATCCCAAAGTTTATTTTTGATGGTGCTGTACTCTAAAATAGAATCGCATTTAAGTAAAAGGTGCATAAACATTCTCTCTCTTTTAGTTAATATGATGTATTTTCCATTTTTGTATAAGGTCTTGGTTGTTTTATTGAAAATAAATCCTTGAGATAAGGATACAACTTTTGTTCCTAACATGGGTGCAAGTTCAATAATATACTCTAAAAGCTCATCTGGGTCAAAAGGTTTTATAAAATATTTAACGATACCTACATCAATAGCACCAAGAAGTTTCTCTTTTTCACTGTAGGCACTTAAAATAATAATAGGTACATTGGGGTTGATTGATTTTAATTCTTTTGCCATCTCCAAGCCATTTAGATGGGGCATCATAATATCCGTTATAACCAGATCAGGAGAGATTTGTAAAAATTTTTCAATGCCTTGTTCTCCACAGTTTGCAATTGTAAAAGAGTGAAAATTATCTCCAATAGCACTTTTTAATAACAGTGCTAAGTTCGTCTCATCCTCAACAAATAGAATTTTTAATTGTTTTAATAGTTTATTGCTCATGTTGATGCTTAAATAATTGAACTGTCTCAACAACTTTTGATGCGTATCCCCATTCATTGTCGTACCAAATGACGAGCTTAAGCATTTTATTCATTTTTATATCGGTGAAACGATGATCCACAATACTTGTATACGTTTGTGCTTGAAAATCACTTGATACCAAGGCGTGGGTATTGTTCAGCAGTATTTTTGCGGTTTGATTTTTTTCATAATCATTAAATAGTTCTAATAAATGTTGTTGTGTGCACTCTTTTTTTACGATAAGACATAGGTTAATAAGACCCACCGTTGGTGTAGGTACACGTAACGAACTTGAGGTTAAAATATCTGAATTGATGTGGGGCATAACGTATGAACATGCTTCTAGTGTTGTTGTTTTACTAGGGATGATATTTTGTGTGGCGGATCGTCCAAATTCAAAGTTGCACTTAACGTCTCTATTTTTATTGTCGATGCATCCCCCATCAAGAACTTTTTGATGATTAAGCATGGGATGCACGGTTGTAAGGTCTCCATATTCAATGGTAAAATTATCATCAATAAGTTTTAGTACAGGCAATACGGCTGTAGCATTGCACGAACTTGTGGATATGATTTTATGTTGATTAAAATCTATTTGATCTTCATTGACACCTAAGATTACATTAATATCTGCTGTTTTACACGGATGAGTTAAAAAGACTGCTTTGACAGCTAAGTTTTTAAGAAAATCTTTATCGTAAAAAGCTCCACTAGCATCAATAATAAAATCAATTTCTAAGGTTTTAAAATCACATTGATTTAAAGAGGAATGATTGAGTATTTGTATTTTTGAAGTTTTGTTTTCAATTGAATTATCTACAACACTAAAAGGGTCATGATACCTACCATAGGTGGAATCAAAATTGATAGAATAAGCAATATTGTCTAAATTTGGATTTAATTCATTGATTGCAACAATATCAAAGGCATTGGTATCCAATGCATATCGTATGATTGCTTTTCCAATTCGTCCAACACCGTTGAGTAATATTCTCACAAAAAATTCCTAGAAGTTACAGTAGTAAAGTTGTTGGTCTGCATTGACACAACAACTTTAGTTTAATAAGAGAGATTAGTCTCCAATAATAAGTGCTTTTACACCTGGTAAAATTTTACCTTCAATAAGCTCTAAAGAAGCTCCCCCACCCGTAGAGATAAAAGTCATCTCGTCTTCATCACCTGTTCGTCGTACTAAATCAGCAGTATCTCCTCCGCCTACAACGGTTGTTGCATAACTTGCAGCAACTGCATGGGATAGTTTGGTACTTCCTTTTGCAAATTTATCCATCTCATAAACTCCCATTGGCCCATTCCATAAAATAGTATGTGCATCTTCAAGTGCTTGTGCAAAAAGAATAGCCGTTGCAGGTCCAATATCTAGACCCATCCAACCTTTAGGTATCTCTTGTACGGTTACGGCTTTTGCAAAAGCTTCAGAATCAAAAGCTTCAGCTGCAACTACATCAATAGGAAGGTAAAACTTCACTCCCATATCGCGTGCTTCTTGCATGATTTTTTTGGCTTCTTCAATTAGGTCATCTTCAACTAAAGAGTTTCCAACTTCATGACCTAGAGCTTTTAAGAAAGTAAATGCCATACCCCCACCAATGATGATTTTATCCACTTTTGGAATTAAATTATGTAAAGCTTCAAGTTTACCCGATACTTTTGATCCCCCAACAATAGACACAAATGGTCGCTTAGGTTCTTCAACAATATGGTAGAAAAACTTAATCTCTTTTGCCAATAAAAATCCAGCAGCTTTTTGCTCAAGGCTAAAGTGCTGAGAGATCCCCTCAACAGAAGCATGGGCACGGTGACTTACTCCAAAAGCATCATTGATAAAAATATCTGCCATATCGGCAAGTGTTTTAGATAAAACAGGGTCATTTTTAGTTTCACCCGGTTCAAAACGCATGTTTTCTAGCAACATAATTTCACCGCATTGAAGCTCGTTTGCCATGTGTATGGTTTCATCACAAATAACATTGGGTGCTAATTTAATCTCTTGTTTGAGTAGTGTGTGCAATCTTTTGGCAACAGGTTTGAGTGAAAATTCATCTTCATAACCATTTTTAGGTCGTCCAAAATGTGAAGCGATGATAATGGCACAATCGTTGTCAATACAGTATCGTAGTGTATTTAATGCACTACGAATTCGTCTATCATCTGTGATGTTTTGATACTCATCCACAGGAACGTTGAAATCACATCGTATAAAAACTTTTTTTCCAGCTATATCAATATTTTTAATCTCTTGTAATTGCATGTATGTCCTTAATTATTTACTACGTGTACAGCCATGTCAACTAATCGGCATGAATATCCCCATTCGTTGTCGTACCATGATAATACTTTTACCATATTTTCTCCAACAACTTGAGTGGTATCCAAAGGTACAACTGAGCTTGTCTCTTCCCCAATGAAGTCACTGCTTACTCGATATTCAGAGTCAACCCCTAAAATTCCTTTAAGAGGACCATTTGCAGCATCAATAAGTGCTTGGTTTACCTCCTCTACGGTTACATTTGTATTTAATGTAACGGTTAAATCAACCATCGATACATTGGGCGTAGGGATACGAATAGCTTGGCCATTGATCTTCCCTTTGAGGTGGGGTAAGACTTTTGCAATTGCTTTTGCTGCTCCCGTTGTTGTTGGTATTAGGTTTACTGCACCAGCACGTGCTTTTCGTGGAGCACTTTTGTGTTTTGCATCAAGTATAGGTTGGGAACCTGTGTAAGAGTGAATGGTTGTCATCAATCCTTTTTCAATCCCAAATGCATCATCAAGCGCTTTAGCAACAGGTGCTAGCCCATTCGTGGTACATGAAGCATTTGATACAACAGATTGTCCTGCATATAAATCTTCATTGACACCCATGACAAAAGTCGCAGTATCATCTTTAGCTGGTGCAGAAAAAACAATTTTTTTCATGCCATTGTCTAAATATGGTTGAACCGATTCTTGTGTTAAAAATGCACCCGTACACTCCAATACCACATCAGCTCCCAGTTTAGCAAAATCTAATTTTGCAGGATCACGTTGGCTTAAAAGTACCGCTTTATCAGATCCAATAGTGATAAAACCATCTTTAACGGTAATATCATCACGCTTTCCATGAACAGAGTCGTATCTCAATCCATACTGAATCATATCTTCAGTTCCACTAGCATTTGCAGCAACAAGCTGAACATCATCACGATCAGCAATAATACGTGCTACACATCTTCCAATTCTACCTAAACCATTAATAGCAATTTTTGTCATGCATATCTTCCTTTTAGTAATTCATAAATTTCAACAATTTTATCTAATTTTTGCTATAATATATGTTAATGATAGGTAAAACAATAGCAATTTATGGAGGGAGCTTTGATCCTCCTCATATAGGGCATGAGCTCATTGTGCATGAGGTACTTAGTGTACTAAATGATATTGATCAGTTTATTGTTGTACCAACCTATTTAAACCCTTTTAAGAGTGACTCTTTTCTGGACAGTACGGTACGATATTCTTTAGTGCAACAGCTTTTTAAAGATGTTGCAAAAGTTGCGGTATCTGATTTTGAGATAAAACAGGAACGAAAAGTTTTTACATTGGATACGGTTAATTTTTTAAAGCAGCAGTACGATGCAAAGAAAATTTATTTGATCATAGGTTCAGACAATGCTCAGACATTTCATTTATGGCATGAATATGAACAACTTAAAAGTATCGTAGAGTTGGTTGTGATCACGAGAAAGAACTATGCGGTTGATGGAATAAGCATCAACGTAGATGTTGATGTAAGTTCAACACAATTGCGTCAAGAGTTAAATCTTGATTTGATACCAAAAAAAATACAAAACGAGGTAAAAAAGATTTGGAACAAAGAATAGAAAATATTAAAAAAATATTGGATGAAAAAAAAGCGGCTAATATTGAGGTTATTGATTTAAAAGGTGATGATTATATTGTTGACTGTGTGATCATCGCAACAGCATTGAATGCCAAGCATGGAGCATCACTTTTAACGTATTTAAAAGAGGACTTAAAACCATTTGGTGAAGAGTTTCTACGGGTTGAAGAGGAAGATGGTTGGACAATTATTGATCTTGGTGATACCTTTATTCATCTTATGACACAAGAGTACAGAGATAAATACTCTATTGAAGATTTTTTAGAGGATCAAAAAAATAAACAAGACTAAAATCTTGTTTATTTATCTTTAGAATACTTATCTCCAAGCATCACTTTTTGATAGTTTGATGTTGCATTTTTAGCGCCACCCATATTTCCTGTAAATATCATGTATCCAATTACTAAAATAAAAATTATGATAGCCCATTTCATATTACATCTCCTTTTTTGCTGTAATGCCAAGCAGTTTTAGTCCTACTCGAATGCTCATTGCTACGAGTGACAGTATTTTTAAATATTGATCTTCCTCTTCAACACCTACAATCTTATAGCTGTTGTAAAATTTATGCGTAAGAGAAGCTAAAGAGTGCAGATAATCTGTAATCTTTTGCATATCGTTTTTAGTAAATGCTTCATTCAATACATCGTGTAGCAATAAAGCTTCATAGATCAAATACTGTGCGTCTTCATTTTGTGTTGTTAAGGGTGTGTCAATTAGATCATGCAGTGATTTATTGGCTTTTTTAAATAATTGATTTACACGTGCATGAGCATAATTGATGTAAAAAATAGGGTTGCTGGAATCTTGATTTTTAAGAATATCCAGGTCAAACTCAAGATGGGTATCGGTTTTTTTGGTTAAAAAAACAAAACGAAGAGCGTCTGAACCAATTTGCTCAGTGATATCACTCATCAGTATAACATTTCCAGCACGTTTACTCATCTTATACGGCTCACCACCTTTGAGTAAAGCGACCATTTGAGATAAGATTACCTCTAAGTTTTTTGGATCATTTCCTAAGAACTGAACCGCCGCTTTTACACGAGGTATGTAGCCATGATGATCTGCACCCCAAATATTAATCAGCTTTTCATAGCCTCGATCAAATTTATCTTTATGGTAGATAATATCTCCCGCAAGATAGGTAGGTACTCCATTTTCACGAACAACCACTCGATCTGCATCATCACCCGCTTGAGTGGAAGCCAACCAAAGTTTACCCTCTTTGGTATACAGTTGTTTACTTTGTTCTAGAACCTCTTTAGTTGATTCCCATTTGTCATAAAGTGATTTCTCACTTACAAATTGATCAAACTGAACACCTAAATCACTTAAATCTTTGATGATGATTTTCATCACTTCATCTTTACCAATAAGTGCCATCTCTTTAAGATGTGTAACATCTTCTAGACAATGAATCCCTAATTGATCAACACACAATTGGGCAATAGGGAGTAAATATTCACCACGATAATAGGATTGGGGATACTCAACATCAACTTTTAAGATATGCTCTCGACCCGCTAAATAAATAGATAAGCCTAAAAGATCCATTTGTGATCCTGCATCATTGATGTAGTATTCACTGGTAATATCATAACCTAAATAGCGCCCAACTCGACAAAGTGTATCGCCTAAGATAGCTCCACGTGCATGACCAATATGCAGTGGTCCAGTGGGGTTAGCGCTGACATATTCGAGCAAGATTTTTTGCTTTTTATTGTTGTCGTGTTCACCTTTAGCAAAGTTTTCTTCATCGTGTAAAACTTGTGAAACCTCTTCATTGAGAAAATGATCACTTAACGTAAAGTTTAAAAACCCTTTTACAGATTCTACTTTAGTAAAGGTAGGAACGTTGTCAAATTGTTTGGCTAAATCTTCAGCAATAATCATGGGAGATTTTCGTAATTCTTTAGCAAGTGAAAAAGCAATTGGTGTTGAGAAGTGACCTAGGTTTCGGTCTTTTGGTTTTTCTAGAACGATCGTGCGCTCTAGAATACCTTCAATAATTTTTTTTATCTTTGTTTGCAAAGAGAGTCTTTTTTAAACAGTTTTAGATTCTGTTTCAGGTTTAGAAGTTTGTGCCACTTCCTCTTCTGTTTTTTCAATCTTTTGATTTTCTTGTGTTGCTACCACTTCTGGTTCATCTTCTTTAACAGCACCTTTGAAGTTTTTAATCCCTTGTCCTAATCCTTTGGCAAGTTCTGGAATTTTCTTACCTCCAAAAAGTAATACTACAACTGCAACAATCGCAAATAGTTCAAATCCACCTGGCATTCCCATCATTTTGTCCTTTAATTTTATATTCTATATTAGTTGGAAAGATTATATCTATTTAATGCTTAAATAAAATTTTTATATAGGTTGGAGATTATTTTAAAAGATATAAGAATAACTTATATCCGCTTCCTGCTGCAACGATTGTACCAAAAAGATTTAGTGCCATGTTTCCAAGGGCAAGCAACAATGAGGTGTTGAGTAAAAAGTAACTCTCTATAGCAAAAGTTGAATAGGTAGTTAATGCACCTAAAAACCCAGTGATTAAAAAAGCTCGTGTGGTATCACTAACAGAATAGTAGATAAAAATTGCAATTAATGCACCAATAAGAAAGCTGCCTAGAAGATTGACGCCTAGTGTAGCTAGAGGAAGATCGCCTGGAAAATTTTTTGCAACTTGTGTGTTGACATAAAAACGTAACACAGCACCTAAGAAACCACCTGCACCAACGGCCAAAATGGTTTGGGCACTAAATGTCATGATTTAATTCTTTATAAAATCTTTCATTCATGGCCGTTTCCATGTTTTCAAACCATTCTTTATCGTCACGTGGATCAATACTGTCCAAATAGATCACTTTTACAACTCCAGGTGTGGCATTAAGTGTCTTTGAATCCAAGACTTTTCTCGTATCAAAAAGTAAAATAGGTTGAACTTTTAAATTATGCTTTTGTGCGATTAGTTTAGCACCGGTTTTAAATTTTAGTAGTTTTGTTCCATCACTTCGTGTTCCTTCTGGAAACATAGCAATAGGACGATTGTGTGAAATCCTATCTTTTACATCTTTGATCAGTTTTATCAAGCCTGCTTTATTTTGTCGATCAACAATGATCATTTTTGGAGCTTTGAGAATGTGTCCAAAAAAGAAAAGTTGTGCAATCTCTTTTTTAGCTACCCAAGCAATATCTCGATGGTCTAAAAACTCTATAACCACAATATCCAATAAGGCTTGATGATTCATCAAAAGTAATTGTGCATCTGGATCACAAGTACCTTGCGTCTCCATTTTGATACCTAAAAGTGGTATTTGTATTTTCATCCAAAATTTACGTATTGCAACACCGTACTTAGGAAAAGCATACATCAGTGTGATTACTACAGCAACCGTGAGTGAAAATTGGATTAAAACAAATATTCCTCTAAGTTTGGAAAACATTAAGTATCCTTATTTATGTAGGTTTTCATTTTTAATCCAACCGATGGCCTGATCACCAAATAGTATTTTTGAAAAACCTACTTTTTGTTTTAATATCTCAACTGTATAGCTTTTGTCCGTGATATGAAATACCGTCGAGTTTTTAGTTGGAAGTATGTAGATGTAGGTATTTTTAGTGATGGACATTTTTTTATTGGGTGCCATGAGTTTTACAAAAATGAAACCTAACAATAAAATAAGTATAAGTAATAAAATACTTCGTTTAAAATACAGGAGTATAAGCAGCAACAATACCGTTACCCCCAAAATCACTTTTTTGACCATTAAAAAGCCGCTGTTACTTGGATTAAGATCAGTTTGTGTACTGACTAAATCTTCTTTGAGTAAGACTACTGCTTTGACAAGAATTGTTTTCTTCAGCTTAGTATTGTAGTAGTTAAATTGTATGTTTTTTGCAAAAATAGGGGTGATAACGTAGTAAAATATTTTTTGCTTTAATGCTGTGCTTGAAAAAGATTCCAAACCTTGTTTCTCATAACCACTAAGATGAAACTCTTTGAGGTTTGAATTGCTGGCTTCAATTTCCATGATGGTAAGAAGACTTTTATTGTCGTATTGTTTTGTTTTTTGACTGATTATATTTAAATCATCGGCTAAGATATTGGAAAAATTTTTAACGGCCAATACAATTTTTTTAAACTCAATTTGTTTAGGAGGTATTTTTGCACTCTCTTTATATTTCCCTTTTGCATACAGATCCATTTTAATAAGGGGCATTTGAAACTTTTCATCCGTGATAACAAATTCATAGGTATTGGTATAAATGTTTTCCTCTTCACTGCTCCATTGACTTTTTGGGTTAAGTATGTTTACTCCAAAATGTTTTTTAAAAACAGTATCTATTTTAGAAAGATTAGCTAAAGAGATAATCGCTTTTAGTGAGACCGAAAATTTTTGTTTATCGTATGCCTTTTTTGGATAATAGGTATATTGAAGATGTACATTTTTTGTTTTGATAATGTTTTCAACTTCCATGGAGGCATAATTTTTGGGTAGGGTATTGGGTAGTTTTTTTTGACTCAAAGAGTCTGTAAAAACAGAACTCTCTGAGGTTTTAAACTGATTTGAGAATAATGCAGTTGCAAGAATGAGTACAAAAAATAGTTGTTTTAAAAACATTTTTATTTAAAAAACCCTTGAAGCATTTTAACTCCATCATCACAACCCAATAAGGTTTCCATCGCTCGTTCTGGATGAGGCATCAATGCAAATACATTTTTTTCTTTATTACAGATTCCTGCAATTTGTTCAACGCTTCCATTTAGAACTTCATTGTTCCCCTCTTTATCGCAGTACTGCAATAAAATTTGATCATTGGCTTTAAGCTCTTTTAATCCAGCATCATCAATGTAATAGTTTCCATCATGATGAGCAACAGGTATATTTAATGTTTCACCAATATTGCATTTTGATAAAAAAGTGTTGTCGTTACTAACGACTTTGATATGGTGATGTTTAGAGATAAAATGAAGATTATCATTTCGTTTTAAAGCTCCAGGCAAAAGTCCTGTTTCTGCTAAAATTTGAAAACCATTACATATACCCAATACTTTTCCACCACGAGCGGCAAACTCTTTAACATCTTGCATCACGGGAGCAAATTTAGCCAATGCACCACTTCGTAGATAATCTCCGTAGGAGAAACCACCTGGTAATACAACTAAATCGGTATTGCTAGGAATGGCATGATCTTCATGCCAACAAATAGTTACATCAGCACCCAGCATCTCAAAAGCATGCTTGGTATCGTATTCACAGTTTGTACCTGGAAATTGTAATACAACTACATTCATCTTAGTTCTCTAATGCAATAGTGTAATCTTCAATAACCGTATTGGCTAAAAGTTGTTCGCACATTTGAGTTACTTCTTTTCTGGCTTGTGTTTCATCTTGAGTGTTCAGTTGCATAATGATTTGTTTTCCAATTCGTACATCTGCTACAGCCTCTTTGAATCCTATAGTATCAAGTGTGTGATGGGCTGCTTTCCCTTGTGAGTCTAAAACACCTTGTTTTAGTGATATGTTGATGATTGCCTTCATTTTTTTCCTTCTATTTGTATTTTAATTTTTTCGATTAGAGTTGAAACTATTTACCCAATCTGTTTAAGATGCTGGTATAACCATCTAAAATGTTGTTCTTGATAGAATCTGGAACGTTAACATCAAGTTTTTTCCCAGCTTCTAGATTTTTTGCTTGCTCTTTCCAATTGTTTTGTTTACCAAAATCTCGTAAGATCTGTTTATCCATTGATGTATAATCACCTTTATCAAAATTCTCTTTTGCTATAAATCTTGAGCTTTCAGGAGTTAAGATCTCATCACCAAGTACCCATTGAGCATTTGAATTTATGAAAATTTCAAATTTTGTATCAACGATGATGATGTTATTGTCTTGAGCAAATTGAGTAAACTCTTTAAACAATTTTTCTAAACTTGAGATAATTTCAGGAAATTTTTCTAGAACTTTTTTTGAGTTTAATGGTTCATCTTTAATCCCTTTGGTCGTAGGGGTAAAGATAGGTGTGTCAAATTTATACCACTGGTTTAGATCTGTTGGTAGGTCTAAACCATAAGGATCTTGACCATTTTGACAGGCATCATAAAGTGAGCCGGTTAAATAGTTTCTAAAAATAAATTCAAATTGAACTGTGTCACCATCTATTTGCGCTTCAAGAGGTTTGCACAACTCCATAAATTGGCATCTTGGTGCAATGCTTAAACGCTCATCCACACGCTCATCTAAAATAGCAGTTTTGATTCCCATATTTTGAGCAAATTTTGCACCTTGATTGGATATTGTTGTTTGCGATACACCTTTGCCTTCAATCTCAAGATTCAATGGAATATCAAATACTGAACATCGGTCACTTCGTACTAACAACACTTTTGGATCAACCCCTGGACAAGTATAAAGGTCTGCATTTTTTCCAATGTAAAATAAGTTGTATCCCAACTCTTCAAGTTGGGAAACTCCTTTTTGAGTTGTAGTTTTTTTTAATTCTGGCCAAAGTTCAAGTGCTACAATATCGCTTATTTTCATTTATATCCTTTTTTACAGTTATTTTATAATCATCAAGGCTTTAAGTATATTAAGCCCAGAGTTAAGTTGATTGTCTTTTTCTAAATCATCTTTTTTGATAATTTTTGATTTGTCATCGCCATTTTTTTCTTTAGATTTTTCTTTTGTTCCATTGGCTTTGTTCAATTCAACCTTGAGGTGTTTTTTTAAATCCGCTTCTTTGATCTTGAAATCATCTTCGGGCTCATGCACTGATTCCCCTGGATAGGTGATAATATCAGGAGTAATACCAGTTGCTTGTATGGTTCGACCACTTGGTAAATAGTATTTTGCAATGGTAAGCTTGATCCCTTCAGTTTGATCTTTAGTAATAGGTAAGACCACTTGTACCGAGCCTTTCCCAAATGTTTTTTGCCCCACTACAATGGCACGTTTAAAGTCTTGTAAAGCACCCGCAACAATCTCACTTGCACTTGCACTTCCACCATTGACCAGTACTACTATGGGTACATTTGTAAGTGTATTAGCTTCTGTAGCATCAAATTTTTCTTCCTCTTGAGCTCGACCTTTTTGTGATACAATCACCCCTTTATCAACAAACAGATCAACCACACCAATAGCTTGGTTCAACAGTCCGCCTGGATTGTTTCTTAAATCAAGAATAATCCCTTTTGTATTTTTATTTTCTTTGATAAGTTTTTGAAGATTTTTTGTTACATTTTTATCAAAGCTTGCAACACGTAAATACAGTACATCTTCATTTTCAACAGTTTTAGAACTGACCGATTTTACCTTGATAATATCACGTACAATTTTGATTTTAAGTGGTTTAAGCTCTTTTTTCCGAACCACGGTAAGAAAAATCTCAGTTTTTGGTTTACCTCGCATAAAACCTACGGCTTCATCTAAAGTCATGTTTAGTGTTGATTTATCATCAATTTTAAGAATAATATCTTCAGATTGAATTCCTGCTTTAAACGCAGGAGTGTCATCAATTGGTGAGATTACAGTTAACGCACCATCTCTCATCCCAACAACAATACCTAACCCACCGAATTCACCAGCAGTTTGGATCTTCATCTCTTTAAAATATTTTGCATCCATAAATGTAGAGTGTGCATCAAGCTCTTGCATTAAACCTTTTAATGCTTTATCCACAATCTCATTAAGTTTAATCTCATCAACGTAATATTTTTCAACGGTACCGATCACTTTGGTCAGTTTTTGCAATGCCTCAAGACGTGTCATCGTATCTTGATTGGTCACGTTGACAGCTTCTTGTGCGTGGATACTAAGAGTGGTAAAAATGAATAAAAAGACGAATAATAGTTTTTTGTTTAAAATGTACATGCGAAACCTTGTAAATATTTTGATTTTGTATTTTAAAGATAATATTATAGTTAAAAAATCATAAAAGTAAGATTTTATAGAAATTTTTGTATTATATCATCAATAATAAATATAGATAAAAAAAGCGATCAGAAGGTTAATATTTTATGAGCATGAAAGAGAACGTTGGTTACATCAAAGATGAACTCAACAGTGAAGAGAAATTTTTAGAAAGTTTTGTTAAAGTTGAGCGATTTTATAAAAAAAATAAGATGTTGATACTTGGTGCAAGCACTGTAGCAATCTTAGGTATTGTAGGATTTGCAACAAACAGCTACATCACAGCAAGCAATTATAATGAATCAAATACAGCATATTCTGCATTGTTGGAAGATATTAATGATTCTGCAGCATTAACAACACTTCAAAGTAAAAACCCCCAATTGGCAAAAATTATGGAAGCAAAAATAGCAAAAGCACAAAATAAACCAGTGGTTTTGGATATACCGTTTTTAAAAGAGTTAAGCAGTTATGATGTGGCGATGCAAAAGAGTGATTTAGCAGGTTTGAGTAGTGTAGTGATGCAAAATGACTTTGTACTTAAAGAGTATGCTTTGTTTCAAAAAGCATTATTGCAAGCACAAAAAGAACAATATGCGCAAGCTAAGGAAACACTTAAATTGATACCTCAAGGATCACAAGTGCAACAAGTTGCAACGTTGTTAAAACATTTTTTACTAACAAAATAATCGTATAGCAAAAGGATATTGAAAATGAGAAATAGAATTTTACAAATTAGCAGTGTTTTATTGGCATTGAGTTTGTTTCAAGGGTGTTCATCAAAAAAACACTTTGAACCTGAAGATACAGTAGGAACTCTTGGTAATCAAAAACATGCATTGTTGTACGATATAAAATCGTTTAATAAGTACAGTGCAACATTACAAGATGGATCGTATATTTCATCTAATGGTGTATCTAAAATTGCTCTACCTGAAGGGTTTAGTTTTCTGAACGAAAGTAGTTCAGGAGAAGCTTTGGCCGCAAATACTAATAATCAACTTTTGATTGGTAGTAAGGCACAAATTTTAGAGATGGACAACAATGTGGTTGCTGCATCTAAAAAGGGAAATATGTTAGCGGTTGTTTATATTGATAACTCAATTGCTCTGTACGATACCAGCTCAAATAAAATACGTTATAAAGAGTATTTAACGCCAGCGTTGTCAAATGATACAAAGATTGCAAACCCTGTATTTATGAGTAATATTATTCTTATTCCAACACTTGATGGACAAATTAAAGTGGTTGATATTAAAAAAGGCAAATTGATACGAAACATTGTAGTGGATACAAAAAAAGATTTTAAAAACATCACTTTTTTAAATATTATTGGTGAAAAAATGATTGCAGCAACAAAGCACAAATTGATCTCTGTTGGATCATCTAATTTGGGTATTGAAGATTATGATATTCGAGATGTTATTGTGGCCAATGATTATATTTATATTGCTACTATTGATGGACATCTTATAAAATTGGATTCAAATCTCAATGAGATTGCAAAAAGAAAGTTTACATTTGCAAAATTTTATGCATTGATCTATACGGATGCTTTGTACGCAGTTGAATCGCAAGGATACGTCGTAAAAGTTTCAGCAGATTTTGAAACTCAAGAGATTTATGATTTTTCTATCGATGAAGAAGATAAGGTTTTAGCTATTGGTAATAAACTTTATTTTCAAGATCGTTACATCGAATTTAACTAATACCTAAAATATCTGCTTGTGAAAAAATTAACGCACTATTTTACACAAAAAGGTATTTTGTTTAAACAAATTAGTGCCGTTGATCCTAAGGTATTAAACAGTCGAAAAAAGCTGTTGATTTATGATGCCATTGGGATTGATAAAAACTATTATGCTATTTTTATCATTGATGCCAAAAGTCGATTTCTTCGCAAAAATGCTCAAGAATTGGATCTTCTTTTGTCTAAACTTATTGATGTTAAGGGACACAACTATAAAAAAAAGATGCTCTTGATTGGCTCACCATTGTGTTCAAAAGCTAAAATTCTCTTAGAAGAGCAAGGTTGGAGTGTCGCTATTGATTTTATGTGATATTGGTAACACCACGTACCATTTTTTTGATACGAAGAGTAATAGGTCTACTAGAGTATTGCTGAAACAAAAATTGCCTAAAAAATTTGATCGCCGACGTATCTATTTTATAAGTGTAAATCAAAAAGCAAGCATACGCCTTAAAAAAAACTATAAAAGCTGTATTGATGTTAGGGATATGTTGAATTTTGAGACACACTATAAAGGGATGGGGATTGATCGACAAGTAGCATGTGCTTTATATGATCATGCGTTGATTGTAGATTGTGGAAGTGCCATTACTGTAGATGTGATGAAAAATGCCCAACATAAAGGTGGATTTATTTTACCAGGGCTTAACTCCTATGAGAAGATGTTTAAAAAGATTTCACCTGCTTTGGATTATTCATTTAGTGCTGATGTAAATACTGACAAACTACCTCAAAATACGCGTGATGCATTATCGTATGCAACGCATAAAAGTACCGTGTTGCCCATTATTGAAGTGATAAAAAAATATAAAAACTTAAAATGCTTTATCACCGGTGGAGATGGAAAACTTTTACAACAATACATACCAAAAAGTGTGTATAAAAAACATTTATTATTTGATTCAATGAAGGAGATTATTGATGCTAACAATCGCACTGCCAAAAGGTAGAATTGCCCAAGAAACATTAGAAAAATTTGAGATTGCTTTTGGTGAAAAATTTATTTTTGAGGATCGAAAATTGATCTTAGAAAAAGCAGGATTTCGATTTTTAAACGTACGAAATCAAGATGTACCTACATATGTTATGTATGGTGCAGCAGATCTTGGAGTAGTAGGTTTGGATGTTTTAGAAGAAAAAGAGTATGACCTAATCAAACTTCTTGATTTGGAATTGGGAAAATGTAAAGTAGCTGTAGGACTAAAAGCAGGTGAACAAATTGATTGGACTAAAAGTCTTATCAAGGTTGCTACAAAGCATGAAGTGATTGCAAAAAAATATTTTGAACAAAAAGCGATGGCTGTTGAGATTATTAAACTGTACGGTTCCATTGAATTAGCACCTTTAGTTGGTTTATCTGATGTGATTGTGGATATTGTAGAAACAGGTTTAACCATGAAACAAAATGGTCTTGAAGTGGGTCCCACAATCATGCAAAGTTCAGCACATCTGATTGCCAATAAAAATGCATACTATACTAAAAAAGATAAAATTTTAGAACTGCGAGAAAAAATAGAAGCAACGCTGAGCTAAAATGTCACTAGATCTCTACGCTAAAATTGAACCCTACTTAGATTTTTCTCAAGAGGTTCATGCTCTGCATAAAGTTTTTTTAGAACATATCATGACCAAAGAGTTGGATAATATTTTAGATGTGGGTTGTGGTCAGGGAAATTTTTTACTTAATTTAAAACTAAACAATCTTCATTACTTGGGTATAGATCTTTC
>JAYEFX010000138.1:0-2145 GCA_034658775.1 Campylobacterota bacterium | reverse complement strand
TAAAGCAGGAATTTTATATGAAGCGCGACTCCCTAATATTCAAATGAAAAGAAAGCTTTACATTGCGTATCTAAAAGAGCGAAAACATGATGCATTTGTTGAAAATGTAGTCAACTATCTTTTAAGCATTAAGTAACACATCAAAATATAGATACTTTTTAGTATCTATAGTGTATATAAAATATTCAATACTTTTACATTATTTTTTACAATTTATGTAAATTTTGTGTATAATTTAGACACTCTTCCCCTTTTATTTAATCCTTTTTTTCATTATACTATTTCAATTTTTTAATTAAGGATCTCCCAATGGATGCAAATACTGCATACGTCATTGATACCTTTTTTGCACTTTTTGCAATGGTATTAATTATCTTCATGGTTCCTGGCTTTGCTATGCTCGAAGCAGGATTAGTTCGAACAAAAAATGTTACAACTGTACTTATGGTTAATACCATGATCTACGCTGTAGCATCCATGTCTTTTTTACTCTTTGGTTACTCCATTGCCTTTGGTGGATTTGGAGCACAGGGGATGAGTCAATGGGCTGCCTTTTTGTTTCAAATGGCATTTGTAGGAAAAGTAGTAAATATCATGAGTGGTGGTGTTTCAGAACGTGCACGAATTTTACCATTGGCTATTTTTACCGTTATAGTAGCTGCCACTATTTATCCTGTAGTGGTAAACTGGGCATGGGGAAGCGATATGCTTGATGGTAGCTTTTTAGATCTGAGCATGTACGATCTAGCGGGATCTACCGTGATACACTCAACTGGTGGGTGGGCATTGTTGGCTGCCATTATCATCATAGGAGCAAGAAAAGGAAGATATCCAAAATCTGGAGGAGTTCGAGTAATTCCTGCTTCAAATATCCCTCTTGTAACCTTAGGAGCTTTCTTATTATGGATTGGTTGGTTTGGATTCAATGGTGGAAGTGTGGGATCAATCGCTTCGAAAGAAAATGCTGATGCTGTTGCACTAACCATTTTAAATACCAACACAGCAGGTCTTAGTGGTGCGATTATTGTTGGACTTATGATGTATTTAAAATATAAAAAACTGGATATCACCATGGTGCTTAATGGTGCTTTAGGTGGACTGGTTGCCGTTACTGCTGGACCTGATTTGTACACTATTTATCAACCAATTTTAATTGGTGCTGTAGGTGGGATGCTTGTTGTTTATGCTGTACCATTATTTGATAAACTCCGACTTGATGATCCTGTTGGAGCATTGTCGGTTCACTTGGTTAATGGTATTTGGGGAACATTAGCCGTGGGAATTTTTGCATCTGACCCAGCTAACGGAATCACTTTAATGGGACAAATAAAAGGGATAGTTGTTGTTGGATTATTTGCATTTATAAGCTCCTATACTGTATTATTCATCATCAATACATTGATGCCATTACGAGCAGGAGATGATGAAGAGAGTCAAGGTTTAGATGTTGAAGAGTGTGGTGTTGAAGCCTACCCTGAATTTAAACGAGCATTTTAATTAATTACAAACACATAAGGAAATAAAATATGAAAAAAATTGAAGTTATTATCAAACCATTTAAACTTGAAGATGTTAAGGACGCGTTAACGGATATGGGAATTACAGGTATGACCATCAGCGATGTTAAAGGTTATGGACGACAACAAGGTCACTCAGAACTCTACAGAGGTGCAGAGTATATTGTGGATTTCTTACCTAAAATCAAAATCGAATTGGTTGTAGCAGGAGATCAAGTGGATGAAGTGATTCAAACGCTTATCTCTTCAGCAAAAACAGGAAAAATTGGTGACGGTAAAATCTTTGTAACTTCCGTTGAACGAACTATTCGTATCCGAACAGGAGAAGAGGATGAGGAGGCAATCTAGCCTCTTTACAATTATCATGATTCAAAATACCCATCAACAAATCGATCAAAGCCTAAGTGGAAAAGCAGTACAACTCAAACCCAATTATGCCAAAGTGCAGCTGCACACTACGCATGCTATGGTTGCTGATGAAAAAGGTTTGATTCATGGTGGGTTTGCTTTTAGTGCAGCTGATTATGCAGCCATGTGTGCAGTCAATGATCCTAACGTTGTTCTAGCAAAAGCACAAAGCACTTTTACCGCACCCGTTAAATTGGGACAAACCATTGTTTTTGAAGCC